>DATNQJ010000198.1:0-5658 GCA_036704085.1 Stenomitos sp. | reverse complement strand
TCGACTGGCAGCACCTCTTGAAGCACTGCGAGCGCCAGAAGCTCGGCTCCCGGGACTACGAGCTGCTCATCATTTAATCTCCGACGGGCGTGCTAACATGCGAAGGACAGACACCCCCGTCATTCCGGCGCAGGCCGGAATCCACCGTCGCCCACTCAGGGCTGCTGCCGTAGGGCCCTGCGGTGGACCCCGGCCTTCGCCGGGGTGACGTGAGCGGTCTGACCTAGCCCAGGACGATGTCCAATCAGGAGGAACCGATGCCCCGTCCCGATGGCCGCAAGGCCGACGAAATGCGCCCCCTTACCATCCAGCGCGGCTTCACCAAGCATGCCGAGGGCTCGGTGCTCATCTCCTTCGGCGACACCAAGGTCCTGTGCAACGCGAGCCTCGAGGAGCGCGTGCCGCCCTTCCTCAAGGGCACCGGCCGCGGCTGGGTCACCGCCGAGTACGCCATGCTGCCCCGCTCGACCCACACCCGCTCGGCCCGCGAGTCAAGCCTGGGCAAGGTCGGCGGCCGCACCCACGAGATCCAGCGCCTCATCGGGCGCTCCCTGCGCGGGGTGATCGACCTGAACGCCTTCGGCGAGCGCCAGATCACCATCGACTGCGACGTCATCCAGGCCGACGGCGGCACCCGCACCGCGGCCATCACCGGCGCCTGGATCGCCCTGCATGACGCCCTTAGCACCCTGGTGCAGCGCGGGGCGATCGCCCGCATGCCGCGCCTCGACCACCTGGCCGCCATCTCGGTCGGCGTCATCGACGGCGAGCCCCGCCTCGACCTCAACTACGACGAGGACTCCAAGGCGGAGACCGACATGAACGTCGTCGCCACCGGCTCGGGCAAGTACGTCGAGATCCAGGGCACCGCCGAGGGTGAGCCCTTCGACCGGCAGATGCTCAACCAGCTCCTCGACCTGGCGGACCAGGGCATCCGCACCCTCATCGCCGCCCAGGAGTCGGCGATCAAGCAGCCGATCGGGGTCTAGCGTGCGCGTCCGGGCCATCCGCGGGGCCATCACGGTCTCCGAGAACACGCGCGAGGCCATCCTGTCGGCCACGCGCGAGCTCCTGACGGGCCTGATCGAGGGCAACGGGCTGGAGCCGGACGAGCTCATCAGCGCCAACTTCACCATGACCCCGGACCTGAACGCGGTCTTCCCCGCGGAGGCCGCCCGGGAGATGGGCTGGAACCACGTGCCCCTGCTCTGCATGAGCGAGATCGGCGTGCCCGGCGCCCTGCCCCGGTGCGTCCGGGTCATGGTCCATACCTACACCGCCCGCGAGGCCAACCAGATCAAGCACCTCTACCTGCGGGAGGCGGTGCGCCTGAGGCCGGACCTCACCAGCCCGCAGTAGCTTTCCTTGAAACCGCTGGCCATATGGACTACACTGACCCGCATGTCCGCTGAAATCCAGACGTCACCGCTGCTGATCAAGTACCACAAGCGCCTCATGGCGGGCCTTGCCGCCGCTCTGGTGCTCCGCCTCGTGCTCATGGCCTTTCCGGTCGCCTTCTGGGTCGACATGGACACCTTCATGGCCTGGAGCCGGCGCATGGTCGAGGTCGGCGCCGGCGCCTTCTACGCCCCTGATTACTTCTGCGACTACCCGCCCGGGTATCTCTACCTGCTCGGGATGCTGGGGTGGATCTACCACCTCTTCGATCCGAGCTGGGCGCACTACGGCCACGGCTTCGGCCTCGCCAACCTCCTCAAGCTGCCGGGTCTCGCCGCGGACCTGGCCTCGAGCTACCTCATCTTCCACATCCTGCGCGGCCGCGTCACCATCCGCAGCGCCTACCACGGCGCGATCGCCTACGCCTTCAACCCATTGGTCCTCTTCGTGAGCGGCATCTGGGGTCAGATCGACAGCCTGATCACCCTGGTCATGCTCGCCACCACCTATCTGCTCCTGCGCAACCGCTTCCTCAAGGCCGCGGCCATGGGCGTGCTCGGCGTCATGATCAAGCCGCAGGGGATCTTCTTCGCGCCGTTCTTCGTGCTCTCCCAGTGGTTCCGCCGTTCCTGGTGGATGTGGCCGGCCGCGGCAGGCATCGGCACGGTCCTGGTCTGGATCCTGACGGTACCCTTCCACCACGGATTCCTCGAGCCCTTCACCTTCCTCTACCAGAAGATGTCGGCCACCGCCGGCACCTACACCAGCAGCACCATCAACGCCTTCAACATCTGGGCGCCCACCAGCCTCGACAACGGGGTGCTCATGTGGGGCGATCGCTACACGGACGCCCGCCGCATCTTCGGCATCCCGCACCATACGCTCGGCCTGATCTTCGTGGGGGTGCTCGCGGCCTGGATCGGCACCTACCTCTACCGCAAGCGTCACGCCGGGGCGGGGCATCTGTTCCTCGCGGCCGCCATCCTGCTCTTGGGCTTCTTCCTGTTCCCGACCCGGATGCACGAGCGCTACATCTTCCCGGCGATCGCGTTCCTGACTCTCGCGGGCAGCACCAACCGCTACCTCGCGGCCAACCTCTGGGGCTTCACGACGACCGCGACGCTCAACATCCTTTACGTCTACCTCTACTACAGCAACCAGGCCCTGTTCTACGCCATCCCGTCCCAGCTGCGCTGGGCCGTCATCATGGGCTGCGTGCTCGCCAACATGTGGTTCTTCGGGGACCTCATCGGCTACACCTTCGGCCGCCGCACCGAGACCATGAAGCGCCCCAACATGAGCCTGCGCCAGGCGTTGATGGGCGAAAAGACGATCGCCGAGCCCGTGTCGGACCCCTGGGACAAGCGCGACTGGCAGTGGATGTTCGGCATCGCGGCCGCCTTCTTCGCGCTCGGCTTCTGGCGCCTGGGCTTCCCCGGCGAGCAGATCTTCGACGAGGTCTATCACGCCCGCACTGCCCAGGAGTACCTCAAGGGCATCAACCCGTACGAGTGGACGCACCCGCCCCTGGCGAAGCTGCTCATCGCGGTGGGCATCGCGATCTTCGGCATGAACGCGTTCGGGTGGCGCATCGTCAGCCTGCTCTTCGGCGCCATGACGCTCATGGTCTTCTACGTCCTCGTGCGCCGCATGTTCGATCGGCGCCGGGTCGCGTGGCTCGCCACCGTGATGCTCGCCTGCGACGGCGTGTTCTTCGTCCAGAGCCGCGTGGCGATGACCAACATCTACGTGGTCTTCTTCCTGCTCCTGAGCTGCCTCTTCGTGTGGGAGTTCATGAAGCAGCGCCAGGAGCGCATGCTGGTCTTCGCCTCTTTGGCACTCGGCGGAGCGCTCGCCACGCGCTGGTCGAGCATGTACGCCTGGGGCTTCCTGGGGCTGCTCGTCGCGATCTACGTCCTCTTCTGGGAGCAGCCGCGCCGCAGCCCGCGCGAGATCACCTTCCTCGCCCTGCGGGCCGTGGGCTACTTCCTCCTCTTCCCTGCCCTCATCTACCTGCTGAGCTACATCCCCTACATGGCGCAGGGCCACAACCTGGGCGAAGTCGTCCAGATGCAGAAGAACATGTGGGGGTACCACGCCCACCTCAACGCCACCCACAGCTACGCCTCGCCCTGGTGGCAGTGGCCGCTGATGGTGCGGCCGACGTGGTACTACTACCACGACTGGAAGAACGGGACGATCTCGGGCATCATCGCCATCGGCAACCCGGCCATCTGGTGGGCGAGCATCCCGGCCCTGCTCGCCATGGGCTACGTCGCCTGGCGCAAGAAGCTCTGGGCGGGCGTGTTCGCCGTGGTGATGGGCCTCGGCATGTACCTCATGTGGGGCGTGCAGCCGCGTCCGTTGGTCTTCATGCACTACATGTTCGAGACCATCCCCTTCGCGGTGCTGTCGATGGCCTACTTCCTGGACCGGCTCTGGCACGACGAGGACTGGGAGCCCGTCGCCTCGACCTACGTGTTGCTCGTGGTCGGCCTGTTCGCGTTCTTCTACCCGCTCCTCTCGGCCCTGCCGATTCCGGAATCGTTCTACCGGATGCACATCTGGTTCAGCACCTGGATCTAGGTCAAAGGAGGTCGATTCGCGATGCTAACTGCCATGACCCTCGCGACGATGCTGGCGCAGGCTCCGGCCGAGACGCCGCCCCCGCCGCCCTTGCCCGAGCCCCGGGTGCACACGGACACCTCGAGCCTGCCGCTCGACCTCCTCAACGCCCTGCCGGCGCCGGCGAGCTTCGACTACGACGGCGATCAGCAGCCGGAGGTCGTGACCTTCGGGACCACCCCGACGGGCCAGGTGACGCTGAGCGCCAAGTCGACCAAAACGGGCAAGGTGCAGGTCCTCTACACCTCCAAGCAGTCGCTGACCAAGCTCGGGGCAACCAACGTCGGCCTCAAGGCCTACGGCGAACCCAAGAGCCAGGTGACGCTCGAGGTCTGGGGCGTCAAGGGCAAGGACAAGCTTTCGCCGCTGTCGCTCGGCCTCACGCCAGGGGCCATCTCGCTGGTGGCGGACGGCAAGACGTATGACTTCAGCTGGTCGGGGACCGGCTTTTTGACCAAGATCAAGTAAGGGAGATTCTTTTGGGCGCCATCCGTTTCAAACTCGAGGCCCAGTGCGGCCGTGCGCGGGCCGGTGTGCTCACCACCCCCCACGGCGAGGTCCCGACTCCGGTGTTCATGCCGGTGGGGACCCTGGCGACCGTCAAGGCGCTCACGCCCCACCAGGTCGCCGACACCGGGGCGAGCATCATCCTCGCCAACGCCTATCACCTTTTCCTGCGCCCGGGCCACAAGCTGGTCGAGCGCGCGGGCGGCCTGCACCAGTTCGAGAAGTGGCCGAAGAGCATGCTCACCGACTCGGGCGGCTTCCAGGTCTTCTCGCTGACCGACCTGCGCAAGCTGACCGAGGAGGGTGTCAAGTTCAAGAGCCCCATCGACGGCTCGACGCACTTCGTCTCGCCCGAGGTCTCGATGGAGATCCAGAACTCGCTGGGGGCGGACATCATGATGGCCTTCGACGAGTGTGTGCCCGGCATGAGCTCGTTCGAGACGGCGCTCGAGGGCGTCGACCGCACCACGCGCTGGGCCGAGCGCTGCATCGCGGCCCACAAGCGTCCCGAGGATCAGGCGCTGTTCGGCATCGTCCAGGGCAACGTCTATCCGGAGCTGCGGACCCGCAGCGCCGAGGCCCTGGTGCCCATGGACTTCCCGGGTTACGCCATCGGCGGCCTCTCGGTGGGCGAGCCCAAGGACAAGATGTATCCGACGCTCGCGCACACCACGACGCTCTTGCCCGAGGGGAAGCCCCGCTACCTGATGGGCGTGGGCATGCCCGAGGACCTGGTGGTCGGTGCGGCGCTCGGCGTGGACATGTTCGACTGCGTGCTGCCTACGCGGCTCGCTCGCCACGGGGCCATCTTCCACCCGGAAGGGCGCCTGAACATCAAGAACGCGCGCTACCGCGAGGACTCGGGCGTGCTGCAGGAAGGCTGCGACTGTTACACCTGCCAGTCGGGCTTCGAGCGGCGGTACCTCAACCACCTGGTGCGGGCTGAGGAGCTCTTGGCGCACACGCTCTTGAGCATCCACAACATCCGGTACCTGGTGCGGCTCATGGAGTCGGTGCGCGCCTCGATCCTGGCGGGCACTTTCCCCGAGAGCCACAAGCACTATGTCCCGGAGGAGTTCTGGCCCCTGTTGGGCCTGGCTGCTTCAATCCAACCCTGCTAATCGACGG
>DATNQJ010000197.1:0-7932 GCA_036704085.1 Stenomitos sp. | reverse complement strand
GCCGCCGACCCGGTGCAGCGAGAGGCCGGACGGGCCGTTCGCCTCCTCGTGCTCGTGGGCTCGCGCGAAGCTCACCGGAGCCCGCGTGGGCTGGGGTGCCGGGCGCAGGACCAGCGGAACCCGGGGGGTCTTGAGCGGGGGACGCGGAGTGGGACGCGCCACCTCCGGCACGGGGGTGGGGTGCGCGGCTGCCGAGGCCTTGCCCGGCGCGACCCGGAAGGAGAGCCGGTAGTTGTCGGGCCCCGGGTTCGTCAGCTCCTGCGGGAACTCCGCGTAGCGGTCCAGGTCGAAGACGATGCGCAGCACGCCGCCCTTGAACTGGGCGGCCCGGATGCGCCGGATGGGCGTGCCCTTGATTCCGCCGAGGGTCGTCGTCGAGTCGTTGTAGTGGGCGTTCGGGATGTCGACCACCCAGCGCTCGGGCGAGCTCAGGTGAAAGGCGCGCGCGGTCATGGGGGCGTTGGCATAGAGCACGACCAGGCCCTGGTCCTCGTCGAAGCCGAAGAGCCGGATCTGGGTCAAGCCGGCGGCGTCGACGCCCCCCGCAAGCAGGAGCAGGCCCACCGCGATCAGGCAGAGGAGCCGCCGTGCTGCCGCCAAGAGGCCGTGGAGAACCGGATTGCGAGACGCTGTCACCATCATCCTCCGCTAAGCGGCGAACCCGGGAGCGAGCGAAACCTTGTCGGGCAGCGTGTTGACGGCGTCAGGACGACGGATGGGCTGGCTGAGGTCGAAGGGGCCCACCTTCACGGAGAGCGGAGCGCCCTCGCGCTTGAACTGAACGGCCTTGATGCGCCCCGTCTCGGTCAAGGTGAGGACCGTGGCCCGGATGGCCAGTTCGGAAGGCGTGGCCTCGGGGGCGTTCTTCCAGAGCACCTGGGCCACGTCGCCTTCGACCCCGTTCCAGCGAAGATCCGTCCGGGGATCGAGGCTCGGGACGAGGAAGGTCTGAAGGTCCGACGGCGGTCCCTGGCGCAAGAGGGCGAAGCTGCCCTTGAGCGGTTCGTTCTGCCGCTTGGGAGGAAGGGGAATGCTCAACGGCACCAGGTAGTCCGAGTTGGGCAACCGGTAGTAGACCGTCACGGTCAGGCCGCTGCCTTCCGAGAGGTAGAGGTTCTCCATCCCGGGGTCGGTGGTCGTGAGCGGGTGCGTGAGGTCCAGGTGCTCGCTCTGCCAGGGGCCTCCCTTGGAGTCCATGAGAGAGAGCTTGACCTCCTGGATGGCCTCGGCCGTGGCCGCCGTCCGCACCAGGGCGCCCGCGAGCATCTGCTCGCCGCCGCTGCCCAGGGCTCCGTCGGCGATCTTGAGGCTCACCTCGGCCTTGCCGTCGGAGAGGCCATGGACCTCCACCTGGCTGCCCGGCGGGACCGCGGCCATCAGGCCGGGGGGCACCTCGTCGATGAGCTCCTTGAGGGCGGCCTGCAGGGCTGCCTTGCGGGAGCCCGGAAGCGAAAGGCGCTCGGTCACGGGCACCAGGTACATGCCCTGGGGGTCCAGGTAGTAGAGGGTCACCGCCCGCTCGACCCGCTTGGGCTGAAGCCACCATGCTCCCAGGGCTCCGCCGACGATCAGCAAGAGCGCCAGGACGGCGAGGGGGACCAATCGCGAGGGGCGGGTCGCCATACTTCTATACCAGGCTCGAGAGGTCGGCCATCAGGGCGTCGGGCAGCTCGAAGTCCGCCGGGTCGCCTCCTCCCATGCGCGCGGCGACGATGATCTCGCGCGACAGCTGGGTGAAGACGGCGCCCTTCTGGGCATCTTGCTTGGCCTTGGTGTGTTTGACGTTGGCCCACTTGGAATGACCGGCGATAGGTCAACCCTCCCTCTGAGGGCCCGATCTCTCCGGAGACAAGAGGGCGGAGACGGGCCTGGAAATTGATTCTAGTATAGCATTTGAGTAGCGGGGCCGAAAGGGGCGCCATTGGCCGACTATAGGTCGGGCGACCTGCCCTGCCCTGGCCAACTCTGAAAATTTTTTTCCCGAAAAATCCCTCGACCCCTTGCTTTTTCCCGAGGGGGTTCCTATAATCACCTCAAAGTTCATTAAACTTTGTTACGCCGTTCAGGGAAACGGGCGCCATACAAGGTTTAGACATCCCACCCCTTCGTCTCACAGCAGGAGGAACCACATGAACAAGGAAGAACTCATCAAGGCCATCAGCACCAAGGCCAAGGTTTCGCAGAAGGAAGCCGGCGAGTGCCTCAACGCCACCATCGAGGCCATCAGCCAGGCGCTGGCCCGCGGCCACAAGGTGACCCTCGTTGGCTTCGGCACCTTCCAGGTCCGTCAGCGCGCCGCTCGTGAGGGCCGCAACCCCCGCACCGGCGCCGTCCTGAAGATCCCCGCCAAGAAGAGCCCGGTGTGGACCGCCGGTAAGAACCTCAAGGAGCGGATCGAGGGCAAGAAGAAGCAGCTCGCTGGCGCTGGCCGCGGCCGCTAAGGCTTTCCTGAAGCCTCAAACCCCCGAAGGCACTGCCTTCGGGGGTTTTTCGTCGCGCCTGCGGGGTCACAAAACTTTAGGGGCACCATGCGGGTCGCCGGACGCGCTCCGGGAAAGGCGCGTCCGGCGAATTGTTGGCCGATGAACCATTGTAACGAAGGCCGCAGGGGCGCATGGGGGAAGGGTTTGGCGATCGCCGAAACGCCTAGTGAGCGCTCGCTTCGGTCTGGGCTTTGAGTTCGTTGAGCAGCTTGGTCAAGAGGTGCGCGGGCACCTCCTGGTAGCTCGAGAAGCTCGACTCGATGCTGCCCTGGCCCTTGGTGTAGCTCTGGATCTCGGAGACGAGGCCCGCGAGCTCCGAGAGGGGCAGCTTGGCATGGATGACGTTGCCCTCGACCCCCTCGATCTGGCCGCGGCGGGTGTTGAGGTCGCCCATGGCATCGCCCATGGCCTCCTCCGGCACGGTCATGGTCAGGTCCATGATGGGCTCGAGCAGGAGCGGGTGGGCCTCGGCGAAGATCTTCTTCATGGCGAGGTGGGCGGCCATCTTGAAGGCCATTTCCGACGAGTCGACCGAGTGGGACGAGCCGTCGAAGAGGGTCACCTTGACGTCCACGATGGGATAGCCCGCGAGGATGCCCGTCTCCAGCATCTCACGCACGCCCTTCTCGACGGCGGGGATGAAGTTGCGGGGCACCGCGCCGCCGACCACCGCGTCCACGAACTGGAAGCCCGCCCCGCGCGGCAGGGGCTCGATCTTGAGCCAGACGTCGCCGTACTGCCCACGTCCGCCCGTTTGCTTCTTGTGCTTGCCCTGGCCCTGGGCCGTTCCGCTGATGGTCTCCCGGTACGGGATCTGGGGCTCGGCTTGCCGGACCTCGATGTTGAAGCGGCTCAAGAGCTTGGCCAGGGTCACGTCCAGGTGGGTCTGCCCCATGCCAGAGAGCACGGTGCGGTGGGTGCGCGGCTCGACCGAGATGCCGAGCGTGGGGTCTTCCTCCTTGAGTTTGGCGAGCGAGATGGCGAGCTTGGTCTCGTCCTGCTTGGAGCTGGGCTCGATGGCCACCGACCAGATTGCGGGCGGGATGGCCGGCATGGGGTAGGTCACGCCCTTGGTCAGGCTCTCGGCGATGAGGGTGTCGCCCGTCTGGGCGTCCTTGAGCTTGGCGACCGCGCCGATGTCGCCCGCTTTCAGCTCGTCGACGGGCACCTGCTTCTTGCCCAGGAGCTTGAAGAGGCGGCCGAGCCGCTCGGAGCTGGCGCGTTGCGAGTCGTAGACGTGGGCGTCCTGCTTCAGGGTGCCCGACAGCACCCGGAAGAGGCTGATCTTGCCGATGTACGGATCGGAGAGGGTCTTGAAGATGGTGAGGGCGACCGGGGCATCGGACTTGGGGGCGACCTGGACGGTGGCGCCGGTCTCGTGGTCCGTCATGGCCGGGTAGGTGGTGTCTGCCGGCGAGGGCAGAAGCTCGACGATGACGTCCAAGAGGGGGCGCACCGCGATGTTGCCGAGGGCCGATCCGCACAGCACCGGGAGCAGTTTGCCGCCCAGGAGGTCGTTGCGGAGGTTGGTCTTGAGCTCGTCGCTCGAGGGCTCGGCCCCTCCGAGGTAGCGCTCCAAGAGTTCGTCATGCAGCTCGGCCACGGCCTCGACGAGCTCGGTGTGGTAGCGGCGGACCTGCTCCACAAGCTCGCTCGGGGGCTCCTTGACCTCGGTGACCGTGCCCGAATCGGGGGCGAAGTACCAGGTGCGCATGCCGACCAGGTCCACGTCGCCGTTATAGGAGCCCCCGCGGCCGACCGGCAGCTCAAGGGGCACGGCGTGCGGATCGAGCTGGTCGTGGAGTTGTTGCAGGATGTCGGCGTAGTCCTTGGCGGTTTCCTGCTCGACGCCGTTGATGAACACCGCCATGGGGCGCTGCATGTCGCGGGCGAGCTTGAAGATCTTCTTGGTGTTGGCATCCACGCCCTTGGCGGCGTTAAGTACCAAAATGGCCGCATCCGCGGCGGCCAGGGCAAGCTTGAGATCGGTTTGGAAGTCCCCCACCCCGGGGGTGTCGAGCAGGTTCACGGTGAACCCGCGCCACTCTCCGCTGCCCACAGCGGTGCCGATGGTCATCTGGCGGAGGATTTCTTCGGAGTCGAAGTCTGTGGTGGTGGTGCCTTGGTCAACGCGGCCCCGCTGGGGCAGGACCGCCATGTCAAACAGCATGGCCTCGGTCAGGGTGGTCTTGCCCACCCCGTGAGGCCCGATGATCGCCACGTTGCGTATACGAGCGGTATCCATGCGCATGCCTCCTATCCCATTGCTTGGGATGATCCGAGGTGATGATCCGCCTCCGCCCAGGTCGCGTCAATCCGGGGAACTACGGATTCCGTTGGGCGTTTGGAGCGCCCGAAAACCCGCTCGGGCTGTGTGTTAGAATAAGCTTGAATGTCCACCGATCGGACAGGCTATGAGGCGCGAAGAAAGGGGTTTCCGTGGCCGTCAAGATGCGTCAAGTTGCGCTGTTGGGCGCCTTTGAAATTGCCCCGGAGCTGGAGACCCCGGTCCGCGACGGCCTCATCCTCGGATCGCGTCGCGACAGCCGCGGCTTTGTCATCGAGACCAGCCGGGAGAACATCGAACTCATCGTCACGGCCTCGAACCCCACGGTGACCGAGGGCATGCCCAAGCGCCTGACCCTGTCGGTGGGGCCCATGCTCGAGCGGCTGGGGGCAGAGCTCATGCGCGTGGAGCTCCGCTCCATCGAGCCCGTGCCGGGGGACAACGGGGGCTCGTACGTGCAGGGCTTCCTGGTGGCGCGCGTGCCGGGCAAGCGCCCGATGCGGCTCGCCATGACCGCGACCGAGGGGATCCAGGTGGCGATCGCCCACCGCATCCCCATGCTCGCCGAGGCGTCCTTGTTGCAGCTGGACGTGAGTCAGTTCCTGGACGAGATCGACACCTTCGCCAACCAGGTGGAGGCGGAAAACGACGAGTTCAAGACGTTCGTGGACAACGTGACGGCGTCGGACTTCGCGCGGTATCTCAAGGACCATCCGGATGCGCCGGAGGGGGAGTCGCCCTAGGGCCTCACGGTTCCAAAAGGGGTACACCCGTTTGGCTCTAACGATCAAAGAACCGTTCGTACTTCGAGGGCCTCGGCACGATCGGTTCCTTATATTAGATCCGCCCAAAACAACAGGGGCCCGTCCATCGGACGGGCCCCTGAAGCTTGGTGACTTACGCCTGGGCGACCGCGGCGGGGCGGACGCTGATCTTCTGGCGCTTGGCGCCGAAGCGCTCGAACACCACGTTGCCCTCGATGAGGGCGAACAGGGTGTGGTCCTTGCCCATCCCGACGTTATCGCCGGGGTGGAACTCGGTACCGCGCTGACGCACGATGATGTTGCCGGGAATCACGAGCTCGCCGCCGTACTTCTTGACGCCAAGACGCTTGGCGTTCGAGTCGCGGCCGTTCCGGGTCGAGCCTACCCCTTTTTTATGTGCCATGGTGCGATTCGGTCCTTTCTAATCTTTGGTCTTAGAAGCTGATCGACTCGACCATCACCCGGGTGAAGGGCTGACGGTGGCCGTTCTTGCGGCGGTAGTGCTTCTTGGGGCGCATCTTGTAGACGATCACCTTGGGGCCCTTGCCGTGCTTGACGATCTTGCCGGTCACCTTGGCGCCGTTGACCGTGGGGGCTCCAACCGTGAACTTGCCGTCCTTCGAGACCAGGAGGACCTGATCGAAGGTGATGCTGTCTCCCTCGTTACCGGCGAGCAGCTCGACGTCGACGAAGCGGCCTTCCTCGACCTTGATCTGCTTACCGCCGGTGGCGATGATGGCGTACATGAATGGGCTTCCTCCTCATTGCGAGACTCGCCGAAGCCGGTAGCCGAGTGCGTCTCGGAGCTTTTGCAGACCGGGATCGAGCGGTATCGCCCGTAAGTAGAGTGTTCCATCCTACCATTCCTATTAAGCGACGGTCAAGGCAAGATGAAGCCGGCGCCGGCGATCGGGAGCCCCCGGATCGATCTAGGTGCGGCGGGGCTCGATCACGAACTTGATGGCGGTGCGCTCCTCGCCCGCGATCTCGATGTCGAGGAAGGCCGGGATGAAGACCAGATCGAGCCCCGAGGGGGCGACGTAGCCGCGGGCGATGGCGATCGCCTTCACGGCCTGGTTGATGGCGCCCGCCCCGATGGCCTGCATCTCGCAGCGCCCCTTCTCGCGGATGGTCCCGGCGATGGCGCCCGCCACCGAGCCCGGGTTCGAGGTGCTCGCGACCTTGAAGAGGTTGGTGCCGAAGTTGGTTTGAGTCATCACGCTCTTCTCCTAACGTCATCCGGATCGGACGCGGGGCCTCCCGCTGTTAGAAGCATTCGCTATTTCGGCCCTCGGTTCCTAGAGGACGCTGTCCAAGCATTCATGTCACCTGTTGTTCAATCCGCTCGGCCCCTTAAAAGCCGAGGGTCAGCCCCGTGACGACCGAGAGGTAGAACGAGTCCTGGTAGCCGCCCCGGAGCAGGGGCATCACCACCGAGAGCTGGCCCGCGGCCGTGGGCGTGAAGGCGACCGACAGTCCCGGGGCGACCGCCACCCAGTAGTCTCCCGTCTTCGGGACGATCTGGCGCTGGCTTTCCGAGGGGATGTCGTACTGGGTCAGCACCTCCACCAGGCCCGTGAGGCCCGGCATCAGGGCGGCCTCGAGGGCCCCGTTGAGCTGGACGCGCTGGCCGCGCCACAGGACCACCGGCAGATCGGTCGTGGTGGAAAGCCCCGTGCTGCGCAGCTGATAGAGGTAGTTCAGGTTGAGGTGCCCGTACAGGAAGCGGGGCATCAGCTCCATGCGCAGGCTGTTCTCGAGGCCGACCGAGGGCACTCCTTCGGAGATCCGGCCGACGAGGTTGCCCGCCCCGATGTTGGCGTGGACCTTGGCCTTCCAGGTGGCGCGCGGCGTCTGGGCGAGCCGCCAGAAGAGGCCGAGGTTGAGATCGGCGAGCCCCCCTGTTTGCTCGCTGCCGTCGACCCGGCGCGAGAAGGCGAAGGGCAGGGTGAAGCTCATGCCCACGTCGGGCAAGAGCCCTGCTTCGAGCTGCGAGGCCACTCCAAGCCGGTAGTACGCCTTTTCGGGCGGGTTCTGGCCGAAGGTCTGGCCGTTGAGGACGATGAGCTGGTAGGGGGCGAAGAGCCCCTGGGTCACCAGCGAGAAATGCCCGGGGGAAGGGACCTCGTCCCGGTTGAGGTTAATGACCCCCGCCGTTGCCGGGAGCCCGAGCATGAGCCAGCCGCCAAGGGCCAGCGATAACAGGCGACGCATTGATTCCTCCCTGGGTGTACACTCGTTCTACCCAAGAGCCCTTCTTCCCAAAGGGCCTCAAAGTGGCAGGAGTGGCCTCGATGAACGACGAACAATGGATGCGCCGGGCGTTGGAGCTCGCCCGAGAGGGGCGCGGCTGGGCCAACCCCAACCCCATGGTGGGCTGCGTCCTGGTCCAGGATGG
>DATNQJ010000196.1:0-4656 GCA_036704085.1 Stenomitos sp. | reverse complement strand
ACGCTGGTGCCGGCGGATCCCGAGGCGGGACTGAAGCTGGTGAGGGCGACCGAGACGGTGAAGCTCGGTCCCAGGTAGACGGTGTTGCCGACTTGTACGGTGGTCTGGCCGGATGTGGCCCCGGAAGGCACGGTGACCGTGAGGTGGGTCCCGGTGGCCGCCGTCGCGGTGGCCGGCACGCCGTTGAAGCGCACGATGTTGTTGCCGGGCGTGGTGCTGAAGCCCATGCCCGTCACCGTGACGGTGCTGCCGACAGCCCCACTGGTGGGATTGAGGCTCGTGACGGACAGGCCCGCGCTCGGACTCACCGGGATCCAGTTGGTGCCGTCGAAGCCCACCTCGGCCACAGGGTCCCGATCGTTGGCGAGGGCCTGGTTGACCAGGTCGAGGAGGGCGGTGGCGTCCGGCTGGGTGAGGCCCGTCACCGGGATGTAGACGCTTGGGGTGGCGCCGGTGACCGAGCCGATGAGGGAGTTGAAGTCGAAGGGCGTGGGGTTGCCGTTCTTGAGGGCGGCCCCGATGGAGACGCCCGTGGTCATGGGGTTGACGACGATGCCCACGTTGGGCAATGCGTTGGTGAGGGTCGTCCAGCCCCCGTTGAACTTGGCGATGGTGCGTACCCGGGCCGCGTTGTGGCCCGGCATATTGCTGCTCAGCCCCTTGAAGGCTTCGAGGTAGTAGAGGACCGTGGGGTCGGGTTTGAAGCCGTTCGGGAAGCTCAGCCGGAAGGCGCCGGCCGTGTCGGTGACGGTGGAAGCGACCGTCTGGTTGGTGCCGGTGTTGATGAGCGAGACGGTGGCGGCCACGGCCACGTCGGTCATGGTGGCCTGGGCCTTCCGCTCACTCGGGAACTCGACCCTGCCCTCGAGAACCTTGGACTCAGCCGCGGGCACGGCTTCCTTGGTCGTCTGCGTGATCGGCGGCATGGTGCCGGGCATCCGGCAGCCAACCAGACCGAGCAAGAGTACCAGCGTCAGCGCGATGTGTCTCATGGGCAAGGATTCCTCGTTCTAGGACAATTGTCCTAGTTACAAATACCCTTGCTTGCCGTCTAGTAACCAATCCTGTTAATTATTTCATCATGCCCGTACCCTGTAGGGGTACGGGCATGATGACAGGAGCGGGCGCCGACTCGCCGGAGCGGCCGCCTCCTAATTCGGGTCGACGGGCACCTGATCCTCGTCCTGGCCGGGGCCAAGCGGGATCCGGTCGGCGGGTTCCGGCTCGGAGAGGACCGGATCGACCGGGTCGGGCGTCGCGGGCCCGGAGAGCTTGGGCTCGTCCGAGCGCAGGACGTCGCCCGGTGCGGGGGTCGCCTCGACGCGCTTCTTCTTGAGCCGCTTCTTCTTGTGGTGGATCTTGTAGTCTTCCAAGGGAGCCGGGGTCCACATCATGGGCGGGCTCGTCTTGTCCGAGATGCGCAGCATGTAGGGCAGGTTGTAGCGGGGGCTGTCGTCCACGCGTCCGGGCACGATGAAGCGCGCCTTGTTGCCCTGGTCCAGGTAATAGGCCTCCACCATTCCATGCGACCGGGCCACCCAGCTCGTGGTGCTCATGGGCATGGGCAAGGTCTTCATGACGATGAGCTTGCCCTCGGCATTCTTGCCGACCAGGAGCCGCTCGCGCGGGATCATGTTGTGGAGCTCTTGCTTGAGGCCCGTGTAGGGGTCGCTGTAGTCCGCCGCCGGTCCGCGGTCGCTGTAGAGATAGCCGAGACCGCCCACGAACGCCGAGTACTTCTCCTCGTAGCCGGGGCGCCAGCCGCTGTAGCCGAACTCGACGGTCCCGAAGCGCGTGATGGCCATGTAGTAGCGGCGATCGGCGAAGGGACGGCTGATCTCGGAGGCCACCTCCAGGTGGTCGTTGATGTAGAGGTCCCCGATCGCATGGGCGTAGTAATCCTGGCCCTTGTGCTCCTCGAAGAAGGGGCCGCTGAAGAAGAGCAGGGCCGACGTGTCGTTGAAGGCCATCCGCTCGACCTCCCAGCCGCGGGCGAGGTCCATGCGGATGCCGCGCGGATCGATCATGGCGACGCGGGCATCCTGCGCGAGGTCCAGTTGCATCTCGTTGGAGCGGGCGGCGGCCAGGGGCGTGTTGTCGATGATCTGGTTGGTGGCCATCGACTTGGCGAACTCACCCGTGACCATGCCCACGATGAACAGACCAGGCAGGCCTACGAGCGCTGCCATGAGGGGGGCGAGCCACGGGCGGGAAGCGGCCGCGCGGCGGGTCCGGGGGGCCCGTCGATTAGAGGAAATGGTTCGACTCACAGGTGATGACGTAGATTCGAGGCTCGCCATGAGCCGCAAGAGGAATTCACAAGCGTTATCCTACCCAGTAATACCTTCAAATTCTACCATGATCCCCTCCAGGAGCCCGTCCAAGGTTGTAGCGCGCTGGATCGGGGGCGCTGGAGGGTGCTACCATTGCACGAACGTCTGTTTCGATATGAGGTCAACATGCGCGACATCGTCCTCCGCAAGAAGTCCCTCGAGGCCATCCGACGCGAGCAGGAGCACTCGGATCACGGCCTCAAGAAGGTGCTCGGTCCCTGGTCCTTGATCGCCATCGGCATCGGCTGCACCATCGGGTCCGGCATCTTCATCATGCCGGGGATCGTCGCGGCCACCCATTCGGGCCCGGCGGTCGTCGTCTCCTTCTTGCTGGCCGCTCTGGCATGCGCGCTGGCGGCCCTCAGCTACAGCGAGCTCGCCGCCATGATCCCCATCTCGGGCAGCGCCTACAGCTACGCCTACGCCACGTTGGGAGAGCTCGTCGCCTGGTTCATCGGGTGGAACCTGCTCCTGGAATATGGTCTCGCCAACGCCGCCACCGCCGCGGGCTGGGGCGGGTACCTGAACCACTTCCTGGGCTCGTTCGGCCTCTCCATCCCGGCGCAGTGGCTGTACGCGCCCGGCTATCCCATCCCGGGGACGGACCTGGTCGGCTGGTTCAACGTGCCCTCGGCCCTGATCGTTCTGTTCGTGACCCTCCTGATGGTGCTCGGCATCCGGGAGAGCGCCCGGACCAACACCATCATCGTGGGCTTCAAGATCCTGGTGCTCTTCATGTTCGTGGCGCTCGCGGCGCCGCACTTCCAGCCGCAGCTGATGACGCCCTTCATGCCCTTCGGCTGGAAGGGGGTCATGTCGGGGGCGGCCGTCCTGTTCTTCCTGTTCGTGGGCTTCGACGCCGTCTCGACGGTGGCCGAGGAGGCCCGGAATCCCCAGCGGGACGTCCCCATCGGCATCCTGGGCGGGCTCGCCATCGTGACCGTGCTCTATGTGGCGGTCGGAACGGTCTTGACCGGGGTCCTCCCCCTCTCGAAGCTCAAGATCGAGGAGCCGCTCGCCATCGTCCTGAGCACCTTCCACCATCCCTGGGCGTCCCTGATCCTCTCGGCGGTGGCCGTGGTCGGCATCGCGAGCGTGCTCCTGGTCGGCTCCATCGGCCAGACCCGCATCCTCTACGTCATGAGCCGCGACGGCCTGATGCCGCGCTTCATGTCGAAGGTGCACGCCAAGTTCGGCACGCCGGTCGAGACGACGCTCATCCTGGGGGTGATCACGGCCCTCTTGGCGGGTAGCGTGCCCCTGGACGCCCTTGCCGACCTGGTCAGCATCGGCACGCTTGCCGCCTTCACGGCGGTGGCCGTGGGCGTCATGGTGCTCCGCAAGACGGCCCCCGACACGCCGCGCGGCTTCAAGACGCCGTGGGTGCCCGTGGTGCCCGTGGCGGGGATCGCCATCAACCTGTACCTGATGTGCAGCCTCAGCATGCACGTCTGGATCCGGTTCGTGGTGTGGCTCATCATCGGCATCGCCATCTACTTCCTGTGGGGACACCGCTCGGCCTCCCGGGTCATGGCGGAACGGGCCGCCACGGTGCCGGCCGAGTTGCACCCCTCGCCCGAGGCGCGCTGACGAAACTCCCCCTCTCGCCCCGGGTCTGGTAGAACGGACTCGGGGCGAGACGTGAGGAGCGAGCATGAGCGACATGGATCTGGTGCTCAAGGCCGCGAAGGTGGCGGCCGAGGCGCATTCCAACCAGCGGCGCAAGGGCAACGCGGAGCCCTACATCAACCATCCGCTCCGGGTGGCCCACCAGGCGGAGCGCTGCGGCCTCTCCGCGACGGCGATCGCCGCCGCCCTCCTGCACGACGTGGTCGAGGACACCCCTGTCACCTTCGCCGATCTGCGCCGGGAGTTTCCCGAGCCGGTCGTCCACATGGTCGATCTCCTGACCAAATGGTGGCCCGACGACGCCCCGACCGAGGTCAAATCCGTCGAGAAGCCCAAGTACTACGGCATCCTGCTCGGCGAGAAGGGCGAGGCCATCGAGGTCAAGCTGCTCGATCGCGCCGACAACCTGAACGACATGACCCGCATGCTGCCCAGGAACCGCGGGTGGGCCGAGCGCTACCTCAAGAAGACCCGGCGCGAGTTCGAGGCGGTGCTCGCCGTCAGCCAGAACGACGGCGCCCAGGAGATCTACCGCCAGGCGATCCGGCGCCTCGAGCAAGCACTCGGGCGGGCGGACTCCGAAGAGTCCGCCCGCCCGGAGCGCGTGAAGGGCGGAAAAGGGGTGACGACCAGACGCGCGTGAGGGCGCGCGATCTTAGGCGACGGCGACGTTGTCGAGTCGGTTGACCGCGGC
>DATNQJ010000195.1:0-15056 GCA_036704085.1 Stenomitos sp. | reverse complement strand
GCCGACATCGCCGAAAAGTTCATCCTGGAAGCTTTCCGGGACCATGTCTTCTGGCGTCGGAACTTCCACCCGCAGGACGGCCCGTTCATTCGCGAAGCCGACAAGCGCAGCGAGACCTACGACGACTCGATGGCCCGCCTGCGCCAGGAGCTGTACTACCTCCTCTCGCGGCTCAAGCAGGGTGCTCCGTCCTTCAGCCCGCGCTACATCGCGCACATGACCACCGACGTGACGATCGCCTCCACGGTCGGCTACTTCGCGGCCATGCTTTACAACCCGAACAACATCTCGGAAGAGGCCTCGCCCGTCACCACCGAGCTGGAGCTCGAGGTGGGCCGTCAACTCTCGAACCTGGTAGGCTACGGCCCCGGCGCCTGGGGGCACCTCACGTCGGGCGGCTCCGTGGCGAACCTCGAGGCCCTCTGGGCCGCGCGGGCGCTCAAGTACTTCGCTCCATGCGCGGCCATGGTGGCCCGTACGCTCGACCTGCAAGGGGTCGACGTGCGCTGCGCCGACGGCCGCACGCGGGACCTCCAGGCCATGGGCGCCTGGGAGCTCATGAACGTCCCCATGGACGAGATCTGCGAGTTGCGGGCGACCCTCCTGCACCGGGCCGAGCACGACCCGCGCATCACGGACCAGCTCAACGCCTATTCCCTGGGCTCGCAGGGCTACCTGCGCTTCCACCGGACGTTCGAGGGGCTCGTGGGCGAGGCGCTGCCCGAGCCCCTGCTGCTGGTGCCCGGCACCAAGCACTACTCGTGGGTCAAGGTGGCCGATCTGCTCGGCATGGGGCAGCACCAGCTCCTCGAGCTCTCCATCGACGAGGACTACCGGATCGATCCGGATCAGTTCGCGGCCGTCCTCGACGGGCTGGTCGCCCAGAAGGTGCCGGTGCTCGCCATGGTGAGCGTGCTCGGGTCGACCGAGACGGGCTCGGTGGATGCCCTTCACCGCCTGATGGCCGCCAAGCGAGAGGCCGAGCGCCACGGGCTCGACTTCTACTGGCACGTCGACGGGGCCTACGGCGGCTACGCCGCGGCCATGTTCCGCGATGAGCAAGGGCAATGGGTCGGCTCGGCCCACGACGAGGAGCTCGCGGCGAGCTTCGCCACCCTGCAGGAAACCGACTCCATCACCATCGACCCGCACAAGCTGGGCTACGCGCCGTACCCGGCGGGCGCCATCATGTTCGCCGACGTCCGGGTGCGCGACTTCCTGCACATGGCCGCCCCCTACGTCTTCCATGAAGACAAGGAGGCCCACACCACCATCGGCAAGTACATCGTCGAGGGCTCCAAGCCGGGTGCTGCGGCTGCCGCGGTCTGGCTCAACCACCGCGTGCTCCCCCTGGACACGTCGGGCTACGGCTCGCTCATCGAGCAGACCACCGCCTCGGCGCGGGAGCTCAAGGACGCCATCAAGGGCTTCACCTCGCCGAACGGTTTCAAGCTCATCCCGCTGAACGACCCGGACCTCAACCTGGTGGTCTTCATCGCCATCCCGCCCGGCGCCCGGTCGCTCGCTGACGTGAACCGCTTCAACGAGGAGCTGTACCAGCGCTTTGCGATCAACCTGGACCGGCTGGTCTTCAGCTACGACTTCCTGCTCTCCAAGACCGAGTTCGACCTCAAGAAGTACGGCCGCGGCGTTCGGGCGCGCCTCCATCCGTCCCTGTTGCCGATCTTCGAGGACGGAAAGGGCCTGACGGTCCTGCGCAGCACGATCATGAACCCTTTCGTGCCCGAGATGATGGCCTCCCACGGCTTCTTCGATCAGCTTCTGGCGGCCCTCGAGAAGCAGATGCAGGCAGCCGCCCGCAAGCTGGGGTTGAACGAGGGCTCCGAGTCCCCGACGCTCGCCTAGCGGATTGTGACCGAAGTCTGACACGCCATGACCATCTGGTGACCGACATCCGGGCGACTTCCTGATTGAATGGTAAACAGGAAGCCGCCCCGTCGGAGGAGTCATGCGCATGTCCATCCCGATGCTCGACAAACCCCGGATGCGAGGGGTCTCGCACCGTGCCGCCTTCTACGCCTCGCTGGGCGCCGGTCCCATGCTGGTGGCAGCGGCGAGCAACGCGCAGGCGGCGATCGCCGCCACCATCTATGCCTTCACGCTCGCAGCCATGTTCGGCGTGAGCGCCCTCTACCACCTGCCGACCTGGGGCGAGCGGGCACGCGCCTTGATGCGCCGCCTGGACCACTCGGCCATCTTCCTGGTGATCGCGGGCTCGTACACGCCCATCTGCCTGGTCGCCCTGAAGGACGGGGTGGGCCCGTGGCTCATGGGCGCGATCTGGCTCGGGGCCCTGCTGGGAGTGGCCCGGGCCGTCTTCTGGAGCCATGCCCCCAAGGCCCTCTCGGCCCTCTTCTACGTGCTCCTGGGCTGCGTGGTGATCCCGTTCCTGCCCCGCACGGCCGAGGCCCTATCGCCCGTCGCCAACGGCTTGCTCGTCACGGGCGGCCTCCTCTACATCGTGGGCGCCGTCGTCTACGCGACGCGCCGCCCGGACCCCGCCCCCCGGATCTTCGGCTACCACGAGGTCTTTCACGCGCTGACCATCCTCGCGAGCATCTGCCACTTCATCGCCATCCGGCAGGTGATCGTGGCCTCCTGAGGGCGCTCCTCACGGAAAGCTCACGCCACAAACGTCCGCCAAGGCTCATTAGCCCGCTTGATGGTGGGTAAGGTATGACAAGGAGGAGGCTGCCCCCTTGTCGCAAAAGCGTCGTATTCCGAGGAGCATCCTGGCGGTCGCCCTGACGGGCGCCCCCTTGGTCCTGGCTGCGTGTCCGCTCCAGCCCCCTTCCCTGGTCACGCCGATTTCCAACGCGTCCGTGTCCCTGCTGCCCAGCACCAAGCCCGGCGAGCCCATCAAGGTCACGGCCATCCAGGGCGTGGCGGTGGCTCCCATCAGCCAGCTGACGACGGTGGCGCCCTTGACGACGGTGGCGCCACTGACGACCGTCGCCCCGTACCGTACAGCGAGCATGGAGGTGCTCGGGGACCTGGGCTACGTGCCCGAGGCGACCGTCGAGCTGCTGCAACCCGACATGTCGCCGGTCCCGGGGGTCTCCCCGGTCAAGACCGACCACTATGGGCGATTCACCTTCACGGTCCCCGAGGGCGCCCGCGCCTACGTCGTGCGCCTGCAGTTCGGAGACACCGAGAAGCTATCCCTGTCCGCCTTCATCAAGCCCGAGGCGGCGGCCACTAGCTCGATCCAGCTCGACGTGCCAAGCACGCTCGCCGTCCACCACGTGCTCCAGAAGCTCCAGGATCCGAGCGAGCTCAACTCCTTCACGAACGAGGACATGAAGAAGCTCAGCGAGATGATCGCCGAGCACATGGTGGAGCAAGTGGTGCCCGACCTCTCGAAGCCGGCCTCCATCGAGGCGATGGCCCAGGGGATCGGCAGCTACATGCCGTCCGACGACGCGACCATGGTGGCCATCACCGAGAAGATCGACTCGCTCAATCAGGCCACCCCCACCCCGTCGCCCAGCCCCACGGTCAGCCCGACGCCGGATCCCACTCCGACGCCGACCGTCGAGCCGACTCCCACTCCGACGCCGGAGCCGACCCCGACGCCGACGGCCGATCCGACGCCTACCCCGACGCCGGATCCCACTCCGACGCCGAATCCCGGCACCACGGTTAGCGGCGGAAACTTGACGTCCAATGCGACGACGCACTGGACGTTCGCGGGGTCTCCCTACAAGCTGAACGGCGCCGTGACCATTCCATTAGGGGCGACGCTCTCCATCGATCCCGGCGTACAGGTCGTGGGCAATGGCTGGGCCCTCAACGTCCGCGGGGCCCTGCAGGCCCTGGGGAATAGCGTCTCGCGCATCGGGGTCCAGAACGTCAATGTCGTCACGACGCTGAACACCAACAGCCCGGGCACCCCGTTCCGCCTGGCCATGAGCTACGTGGACATGGAGGGCGGTAGGCTGTCCGGCGACAACCTCGTGACCTATGGGTCGTTCTCGGTGACGGACTCGACGCTGAAGAGCCTCCCCGAGATCTACCTCAACACGTTGACCGGCAACAGCAACTTCGAGCGCAACGTGTTCCAGAACTCGCGGGGCTTCAAGCTGTTCATGAAGTCGAGCAAGACGCTCACCCTCAGAAACAACGCGTTCATCGGTCTGCCCGCATTGGTTCCGGCCATCGACTTCATCGAGGTGACGAACTCGGGCTACGCATCCGTCAATTTCAACAGCTTCCTGGACTCCCGGCACCTCGCGATCCGTTTTGCCGGGACGTATCCCAGCTCAAACGCGGACATCAAGAACAACTACTGGAACACCACCGTCCCCAGCGCCATTGGCACCGAGATGATCAACGAGACGGTCAACAACCTGCTCAAGACGAACACGTCTTATCAGCCGGCCCTCGATGCCCAGGATCCCAACACCCCGACCGTACCCTAGGACTCATGCAAACGCCCTTCCCCTGGTTCTTCGACATCTCCCCCGAACAAAGCGACTACGCGACCGCCAAGAGCGCCCTCTTCGGCATCCCCTACGGGGGGCCCGGCTTCGAGGACTGCGCCCAGGCCCCCGCGGCCGTCTTCGAGGCCTCGCCCCAGGTCGAATCCTTCGACGACGAGCTGGGCTGGTACTCCGGCGAGTCCGGCATCGCCACGGTGGGCCGTGAGGAGCTGAGCCGACCGCTCACCTCGCTGGACGAGGCCGCCCAGCTCATCGACCGGTTCCTGCCGCAGCTCCTCTCCGACGGGAAGTTCCCGCTGATGGTGGGCGGCTCGGGAGCCGTGGTCGCACCGGCCCTCGCGCATCACCTCGAGCGGTGTCCGGACCTGGGTGTCGTCCGCTTCGACGCCATGGCCAGCGTGGTAAGCCAGCTGCCCGCGAGCCCTGTAGCCGCCGTGGGCCTGCGCCGCGTGTCCGAGGCCGAGTGGGGAGCCCTCCAGGGGCGAGAGGCCCTGACGACGGTCTGGGGCGGCGGCTGGACGCCGGGGGATTGGCTCGGGGAGTTCCGAAAGGCGATCGCCCCCCTACCGCGCCAGGTCTACGTGAGCGTGGACGTGAGCGCCCTCGACCCGGCCCTGATGCCGGCCACTCCGGTGGCCGAGCCCGGTGGGCTGAGCTGGCAGCAGCTTTGCCGGGGGCTCTCCGAGCTCTTTGCCGCTCACGAGGTGGTCGGGCTGGACGTCACGGGCTTGACGCCGATTGCCGGCCTGCACAGCGCGGACTTCCTGGTCGCCAAGCTGTTGTACCGGGCGATCGGTCTCAAGTACGGTGCCTCGCGCAAGGTTCTTGTCGATTAACCGCGCAAAAAGGCCGCGGATCCTCTCCGCGGCCTTTTTGCAGTCGTCGAATTCGAGCTAATCTCGCGCCAGCTCCCGGCTTCCATCCAGGATCTTCTGGACGAAGTTGGGCACGGCGAAGGCACCCTGGTGCACATGGCGGTTGTAGTACTTCGTCTCGGCCTCGAGTGCCTCGAAGTCGCCCTCGCGGAGGCGATCATTAGGCCCGAAGCCGTCGGTGCAGAACGCCCAGCTCCACAGGTGGCCGGGGTACGTGGGAATCGTGCCCAGGAAGGACTCGACCCGCGGGAAGACCGCGTAGAGGGCCTTGTAGGCCCGGGTCATGCTCTCGACCATCGCGATGGGCGACTCGGTCTGCACGCACAGCACGCCGCCCGGCTTGAGCGCCCGGCGCGCGTTGGTGTAGAACTCCCGCGTGAACAGGCCCTCGCCGGGACCCACCGGGTCCGACGAGTCGATCAGGATGGCGTCGAAGGCCGCCTCCTGGGTCGCCACGAAGGCGATCGCATCCTCGATGCGCACCGTCACCCGCGGATCGTCCAGCTTGCAGGCGATCGTCGGCAGCCACTTCTTGGACTGCTCGACCACCATGCCATCGATCTCGCACAGGGTGACGTGCTCGACCGACGGGTGGCGCAGCACCTCGCGCACGGTCCCGCCGTCGCCGCCGCCGACCACCAGCACCCGCTTGGGCTCGGGATGGGCCATCAGGGGCACGTGCGCGATCAGCTCGTGGTAGATGAACTCGTCCCGCTCGGTGGTCTGGAAGAGACCGTCCAAGAGGAGAATGCGGCCGAAGTCCTCGGTGTCGAGGATGGCGACGTCCTGGTAGGGCGACTTGCCGACAAACAGGCTCTCCTTGACCCGCAGGGAGATCTTGTGGCCGTCGCTGGTGTTTTCAGAAAACCAGAGATCCATGGCTTAGGCCTTCAGCTGCGCCAGCAGGTGACGCACGTTGCCGCGGTTCATCTCGGTGCTCGAGTGGTGCTCGGCCTTGAGGGCGCGGGACAGGTAGGCGATCGCATCTTCCGGATCGACCGTGTTGCCGCAGGTGAAGACGTCCACGGCCGCGTAGTGGTACTCGGGCCAGGTGTGGATGGTCAGGTGCGACTCGGAGATGATGACCGCGCCGCTGACGCCGTACGGGTTGAAGAGGTGGAATACGCTGTCCACGATGGTGGCGCCGCAGTGGCGGGCCGCATTGTTCATCGCCTCTTCGATGAACGCGTGGTCGGTCAGCAGGTCGGCATCGCAGCCGTAGAACTCGGCGATCAGGTGCTTGCCGAGGTAGTGAGGCGCCTCGTGGCGCAGAAGGGTCGAGGTCGGAAGGGTATCAGTCAACATGGTCATCCCCATCGAGCAGGCGGTTGCAAGCGCGCGGCCCCTTAAGAGCCTACGTACACGAAACGCCCGATCGTCAGGTCGGTCTGTCGAAGGGACGTTTTGATTGGCTGGTTGAATCCTCGATGATACGGAGATTTCAAGCCCTTGTCAACCCGATCGGCCAGCAGCCACCGAGGCTGTAGCCGGTTCAGGCCCCTTGCATGCCGATGGCAAGAGGCCTGAACGCCATTCGAAGGTTAGAGCAGGTGCTCGCGGTTCAGGAGGAACGGCACGGCCTCGCGGATGTCATCCAGCCCCAGCAGGAACTGCGCCACGCGCGCCATCCCGATGCCCGCCCCGGAGTGGAGGGGGATGTCCTGGTCCTTGTGCGCGTCGAGGTACCAGGCGAAGTCCTCGTCCTTGCCGCCCAGCTCGATGAGGCGGCGGTACATGCTGCTGGACTTCAGGCGCTCGACGATGGCCTCGTAGCGGTGCTCGCGCTCGGCGGCCCCGGCGGACTCGCCCGCCTTGGGCAGGAGCATGTCCGTCGAGTTGACGACCCTCGGATCCTCGTCGTTGCGGCGCATGTTGAAGAACTTGATGGGCAGCGGATAGTGGGTCAGGAACACGGGACCGAATCGCTCGGTCAGGAGGCGCTCGTGATGGGCCTTGAGGTCATCGCCGAACTCCAGGTTCGGGAAGTCCTCCCGCAGGAGCTCGACGGCCTCGGCGTAGGTGAGGCGCTTGAAATGGACGTCCCGCAGGTCCTCGGGGCGACGACCGAAGAGGGCCAGCTCGTCCGGGCAGTCCTTGACGACCTGGGCCGCCATGGTCCGGACGATGCCGGACAGGTGCCCGATGAGCTCCTCGAGATCGCCCAGATGCTCGATTTCGAACAGCGAAAACTGGCACAGGTGGCGGTCATCCGCATCGGGCTCCATCCGGAAGCTCTGAATTTCGGCGTAGACGCGCTTCAACTGGGGGGTCAGCAACTCGAGGTAGAGCTGATCGCTCTGGGCCAGGTAGGCCTGCTTGCCGAAGTAGTCGACCTTGAAGAGGGTGTCGATGTTCTCGCAGGCGCCCGTCACCCCGACGATCTCGGGCATGTTGTGCACCCCGACGAAGCCGTGGGCCTCCACGTAGCGGCGGGCTCCCCGGAACATGGCATCCCACACGCGGACGAGCGCCATGCGGCGGGGATGACGCAGATCATACGAGACGGTCGAGGCAGGACGGATCGGCGACAGGGTCGAGCTGGTCATGGAGTCTCCTTCTGAAAGACGGGCAACAAGCAACAAAAAAGCCAGAGAGCTTAAGAGCTTCTCTGGCTAACTTTGGAAAAAATGGCGAAATCGATGCAAAAAAAGAGGAGCCAAAGGCTCCTCTTTGAAAATACCGGGACCATCCCCCCAATAAAGACAAGACACGCGCTTCTTGCAGCGCTGGCGCTTATTCGTCTCGAAGAGGGTCTGATTTCGCATTGGGGCCCAGTATAAGCAGCCGAATTGGATTTGTCCAGCCGGCCGCAAAAATGTTTACAATCCTTCGCCCTCTCTTTCAAAATTCCATGCAGCGGCATGAAACGGGGCATTCACGGCCCTCTCCCGCTGAAAAGCCCCAATCCAGGCGATTTTCAGCAGGACACCTCAAACCATTGACACATCATTGGAAATTGCTTATACTACGCCTAATTTACGTGAATAACTGGATTGGTCACCGGCGAATCTGAAGGAAAGCACTAGTACGTCCTTGGAACCCATGATCCACCTAATGTCTGAGAAAGCCACCGAATCCAGGACATGGTGTCTCTTCCATCGGTTCGTTTCGCCATCCAAAGAGAGAGGGAGTCTTTCCCTCTCTCTTTTTTTGCCTTTTTCAGCCAGTCTCTCCGAAAACCGAGACGTCTTGTCCCTGTTGAACGAATCAGCTCGAAGTGGCCCCAACGGATCGCCGTGGGGCCACTTTTTTTGGAAGAGGAGCCCCATGTCCGCCACCACGAAGCGACTCCCCGCCGATGCTCGCTGAATTGACCCGGAGCCCAGCGATCGCTCAAGAGCGCGCCGTCGTGACCGCCCACGAACAAGTCGGCGAGGGCCTCTACGAGCTCTGGCTCGCCTCGTTCGGCCTCGCCCAGGCCTTGCCCGGACAGTTCGTCCACGTGCGCTGCGGTGAGGCGACGCTGCGCCGCCCCTTCAGCGTGCACCGCACCCGCCCCGACGCAGCCGCCCTTCTCTACCAGGTCAAGGGAAAGGGCACCCGGTGGCTGTCGACCGTTCGGAAGGGACAGACGCTGGACGTGCTCGGTCCCATCGGACGCCCCTTCAGCCCGCCAGTGCCCGGCGAACGGCTCCTGCTCGTCGGGGGCGGCATCGGGATGGCCCCCCTGGCCCTCTACGCGGAGCAGCACGCCCGAGTCCTGCGGGGCCGTGTCCTCGCAGGATTCCGGAGCCAGTCGCTGGTGGCGGGATTGGCGCCCTGCCTGGCGAGCGAGCTGGCCGTCACGGTCGTGACCGACGACGGCTCGAGCGGGCGCCAGGGACTCGTGACCGACGGGCTTGCCGACACCCTCTTGGCGGAGGGGATCACCCGGGTCCTGACGTGCGGACCGGAAGGCATGATGCGGGCGGTGGCGGCGATCGCCTCCGCCCACGGGATTCCTTGCGAGGCCTCGGTGGAGCGCCCCATGGCCTGCGGAATCGGGGTGTGCCTCGGCTGCGTCGTCCCGGTCCACGGAGCGGACGGACGCGTGCACTACGAGCGCGCGTGTCAGGAGGGACCGGTCTTCGACGCCCGGGAGGTCGTATGGTAACTACCCGCGATCTGTCGGTCCAGCTGGGCCCCCTGCGGCTCGCCAACCCCATCACCCTCGCCTCGGGCACCTGCGGCTACGGCACGGAGCTTGCGAGCTTTCTCGATCTCTCGCGCCTCGGAGGCCTCTTCACCAAGGGCCTGACCAGCCAACCCCGCGAGGGCAACGCCCCCGAGCGGATCGCCGAGACGGCCTCCGGCATGATCAACCGGATCGGGCTCCAGAACGTCGGGGTGGAAGCCTTCCGCGCCGACAAGCTGCCCGCGCTCGCCGGCACGAGCGTCCCGGTGATCGCAAACATCGCGGGCGCCACCCTGGACGAATACGCCTTCCTCGCCGAGTGCCTGGACGGGGCAAAGGGGCTGAGCGGCCTCGAACTGAACGTCTCGTGCCCCAACGTGGACCACGGGGGCCTGGAGTTCGGGACCGAGCCCCGCGTCCTCGAGCGTCTCGTCCGCGAGGTCCGGGAGCGGACGGCCCTGCCCCTCGTCGTGAAGCTCACCCCCAACGTCACGGACATCGGCGAGCTCGCCAGGGCCGCGGAGGCTGGCGGTGCCGACGTGCTCTCGGCCATCAACACCGTCACGGCCCTCGCCGTCCGGCCTCGTTTCGAAGGAGGAAAGCTCGTCGCCGAACGGATCGCGGGGGGATTGTCGGGGCCTGCGATCAAGCCCGTGGCCCTTCGCGCGGTGGCGTCGGTCCGCAAGGCCTGTGCCTTGCCCATCATCGGCATCGGCGGCATCTCCTGCCTGGAGGACGTCCTGGAGTTCCTCGCCGTGGGGGCGAGCGCCGTGCAGATCGGGACGGCGACTTTCATCGAGCCGGGCCTCGCCATGCGCCTGGTCGCGGAGCTGGAAGCCTGGATGGCCGAGCGCGGCGTCGCGCGCCTGGCCGACGTACTGCCTGAGGAGGTCTAGATGCGCGCACACCTGTCGGCTGCCGAGAAGCTCGCCCACGCGAGCGTCACCCACGACTCCCTGCTCTGCATCGGGCTCGATCCGGACCTCTCGAAGCTCCCCCCGCACGTCCGGGCCGCGAGCGATCCGCTCGTCGAGTTCAACCGCGCCATCATCGCGGCGACCTCGGACCTGGTCTGCGCCTACAAGCCGAACCTCGCCTTCTACGAGGCCCATGGCCTCTATGGCTGGCAGGCGCTGGAGCGCACCATCGCCTCCATCCCCCCCGAGATCCCGGTCATCCTGGATGCCAAGCGGGGAGACATCGGAAACACCGCGCGCATGTACGCCCAGGCCCTCTACGAGCAGCTTGGCGGCGACGGCGTGACCGTCAGCCCGTACATGGGCCGCGAGTCGATCCAGCCCTTCGTGGACTTCGAGGACAAGCTCACCTTCGTGCTCGCCGCCACCTCCAACTCCGGAGCCGGCGAGCTACAGGCCGTCGAGGACGACCAGGGCGAGGCCCTGTACCGAAAGGTCGCCCGCATGGGCCACGAGCTGAACGGCAAGCCCGGGGCGGTCGGCCTGGTCGCCGGGGCCACGCAGCCCGAGAGGCTCGCGGCCGTTCGCCAGGAGGCGCCCGATTGCTGGCTGCTCGTGCCGGGCGTCGGCGCCCAGGGCGGCGACCTGGAACGCTGCCTCGCCGCGGGCCTCGATGCGCACGGGCGAGGGCTCGTGATCAACGCGTCCCGCTCCATCCTCTATGCCTCATCCGATTCCGACTACGCCGAGGCCGCCCGTCGTGCGGCAAAGGAGACCCGAGATGCCATCAACCGTAGCCGCGCCCTCGCTTAGCCAGCGCCTGCTGGAGACCGGGGCGCTTCATACCGGACACTTCGAGCTTTCGAGCGGACTGCACAGCGGAGAGTACTTCCAGTGCGCCCGGCTCTTGCAGCACCCCGTCCAGGCGACCTGGGCCTGCCGGGAGCTCGCCGACCGGCTCCCGGTCGCCGTGGACGTGGTGGTGGGGCCCGCCCTGGGAGGCGTGATCGTCGCCTACGAGATGGCACGCGCTCTCGGCGTCCGTGCCCTCTTCACGGAGCGCAAGGACGGGGTCATGCAGCTGCGCCGGGGCTTCGAGCTGGCTCCCGGCGAGCGGGTCCTCCTCGTGGAGGACGTGGTGACCACGGGCCTGTCCGCCCGCGAGGCGGCTGCTTGCGTGGAGGCCCTGGGCGGACAGGTCGTCGCCTTCGCGAGCCTCGTGGATCGCAGCGGCGGCGCCGTCGAGTTCCCGGCCCCCTACCATGCCCTGCTGAGTCTGCGCGTCGAGGCCCACCGTCCGGACGAGTGCCCTCATTGCCAGGAAGGCATGCCGCTCGTCAAGCCGGGGAGCCGCCCCCAGTGTTAGGGAGGCGGCGAGCTGCGGTATGCTGGAAAATCACCGTCGCCCGCCGAGCCGCCCTCCCGGGGCGGCTCCGGACCCCGCGATCCCATGACCCAAGAAAGAACCCATGGAATGAACGAACGAATTGCAGTTCTGGACTTCGGTAGCCAGTACACTCCGCTGATCGCCCGTCGCCTGCGCGAAATGGGGGTCTATGCGGAGATCCTGCCCCACGACATCCATGCCGAGCGCGTGGTCGGCACGGACCTGAAGGGCGTCGTCCTGTCGGGCGGCCCCGCAAGCGTCCACGAGGCCGGCTCGCCCCAGCCCGATCCCTCGATCCTCGAGTTGCCGGTGCCGGTGCTCGGCGTCTGCTACGGCATGCAGTGGCTCAACCAGGCAGGAGGCGGCAAGGTCGTCTCGCACACCAAGCGCGAGTACGGCCGCACCCAGCTCGACATCGTGGACGATCCGACCCTCTTCAAGGGCGTGGGGGCCACCGAGACGGTGTGGATGAGCCACGGCGATCGCCTCGAAGCCCTCGCCGACGGCTACCACGTCACGGCCCGCACCGCCGACGGGGTGGTGGCCGCCATCGAGGCGCCCGCGGCCAAGCGCTACGGCCTGCAGTTCCACCCCGAGGTCACGCACACGCCGAACGGCAAGCAGATCCTGCACAACTTCGTGTTTGACGTCTGCGGCTGCAAGGGCGACTGGTCGGTGGATGACTACCTGACCGAGGCGGTGCACGAGGTCCAGCGGGTCGTCGGCGACAAGCCCGTCATCGTGCTGGTCTCGGGCGGCGTCGACTCGACGGTCACCGCGGCCCTCTTGGCCCGCGCCCTGCCTCCCGAGCAGGTCTTCCCGATCCACATCGACTCGGGCCTCATGCGCATGGACGAGAGCCGCGCGGTGGTCGAGTCCCTCAAGGGCATGGGCCTCGCGAACATCCGCTTCGTGGATGCCTCGGAGACGTTCCTGTCGCGCCTGGCGGGCGTGACCGACCCCGAGGAGAAGCGGCGGATCATCGGCGACACCTTCATCGAGGTGCAGCAGCAGGAAGTCCAGCGCCTTGGCATCAATGAGGACGAGGCCTTCCTCGCCCAGGGCACGCTCTACACCGATCTCATCGAGTCGGGAGCCACGGGCTCGCAGACCGCGACCATCAAGACCCACCACAACGTGGGCACGCCGCTCGTCAAGGCCAAGCGCGCGGCGGGCAAGATCATCGAGCCCTGCAAGGGCATCTTCAAGGACGAGGTCCGCGAGCTCGGCATCCACCTGGGCGTTTCGGCCGAGCTCGTCATGCGGCATCCCTTCCCGGGGCCGGGGCTTGCCATCCGGATCCTCGGCGAGGTGACGCGCGAGCGGCTCGAACTCTTGCGCCGGGCGGACGTCATCTACCTCGAGGAGCTGTACAACGCGGACCTCTACGAGAAGATCTGGCAGGCCTTCGCGGTGCTGTTGCCCGTGAGCGCGGTCGGAGTCCAGGGGGACGGCCGCACCTACGGCTCGGTCATCGCCTTGCGCGCCGTCGACTCGGTCGACGGGATGACCGCGGACTTCCACCCGGTGCCCTTCGAGGTGCTGGGCCGGGCCGCCGCGCGCATCGCCAACGAAGTCAAGGGAATCAACCGGGTGGTCTTCGACGTGACGTCCAAGCCGCCCGCCACCATCGAATGGGAATAGAGTGTCTAACAAGACTGTTCCTCCCAGCCGCCGGATGGCGGCCACATACGTCACATGCCTGGTTTTGTTAGATACGGTAAGGAGACGCCTGCCATGAATGAATTCGATCTCTCCGACAAGATGCCCGAGGGCCTGACCTTCGAGGACGTGCTGCTGCTGCCGGGCTACTCCGACTTCCTGCCGGCCGAGGCGGACCTCTCCACGCGGATCACCCGCGAGGTGTGGCTCAACGTGCCCGTGGTGTCGGCCGCCATGGACACCGTCACCGAGGCGGGCATGGCGATCGCCCTCGCCCAGCACGGCGGCCTGGGCATCATCCACCGCAACATGACCATCGAGGCCCAGGCGGCCGAGGTGAGCAAGGTGAAGCTGGAGGCCGAGGTCTCCCGCGAGTCCCACCCGAACGCCGCCCTGGATGCCAAGGGCCGCCTGTTGGTCGGCGCCGCGGTGGGCGTGGGCAATGCCGTCGAGCGGGCGGGCGCCTTGCTCGAGGCGGGCGTGGACGTGCTGGCCATCGACACGGCCCACGGCCACTCGAAGAACGTCATCGAGGCCCTCAAGGAGATCAAGGAGGCCTTCCCCGGCGCCCAGGTGATCGCGGGCAACATCGCGACCGCCCAGGCCGCGCGGGACCTCATCGCCGCCGGCGCGGACGCCCTCAAGGTGGGCATCGGGCCGGGCTCCATCTGCACCACGCGCGTCGTGGCGGGCGTGGGCGTGCCCCAGATCTCGGCCATCAAGGCCGTGGCCTCGGTCGCCCATGCGGCGGGGGTCCCCGTCATCGCGGACGGCGGCATCCAGTACTCGGGCGACATCACCAAGGCGATCGCCGCCGGCGCGGACGTGGTCATGCTGGGCAGCCTGTTCGCCCGGACCAAGGAGAGCCCGGGCCAGGAGATCATCTTCAGCGGCCGTCAGTACAAGGTCTACCGCGGCATGGGCTCCATCGGCGCCCTGCAGAACGAGACCAACGATCGCTATGGCAAGCACTCGGGCGGGACACTCGTGCCCGAGGGCATCGAGGGCATGGTGCCGCTCGCAGGCTCGGTCACGGACCTCCTGTATCAGCTCATCGGCGGCCTGCGCAAAGGCATGGGCTACTGTGGGGTCAAGACCATCGAGGCCCTCAAGACCCAGGCGCAGTTCATCCGGGTGTCGAACGCCAGCATCCGGGAGAACCACCCGCACGACGTGATGATCACCAAGGAAGCGCCAAACTACTCGAAGGCGATCGGCTAAAGGAACTCCCTTCGGTCCCCCCCTCCGGGGGACACAGTAGTACCTAGTCCCGGCTGAAGGGGCCTCTACTTGAGGCCCCTTCCCCGGTGGGGAAAGGTCGGGATGGGGGGCTGCTTCAGGTCCAGGGCCGCACCACGCAACCTGTAGCATCTACGCTTGCGCAAGGGCCGCAAATCCGCGACCATGCTGGTGCATCTCAGCCCACAAGGAGGATTCCATGCCCCAGACCAGCGCCCGGATTATCGATGGCAAGGCCCTTTCCCTCGAGATCGAGGAGGAAGTCCGCCAGGAGGTCGCCCAGCTGACCTCCGCCGGCAAGACGCCGCCATGCCTGGTCGTGGTGGTGGTCGGCGAGGATCCCGCCTCGCAGGTCTACGTCCGCAACAAGGGGAGAGCCTGTGAACGGGTGGGCTTCGG
>DATNQJ010000194.1:0-8133 GCA_036704085.1 Stenomitos sp. | reverse complement strand
CGACGAGCCTCAAGGGGTACCGCTACCTCAACTACCCCGACTTCTCGGGGGCCTGGGCGGGGCTCTCCACGGAGTTGGCCACCTACCGGCTGTTCGAGCAGGTGGACGCGTTCTGGGGTCTCAACGCGGGGGCGAGCCTCGGACCTGGCCGCTCCGGCGGGCTGAGCCTCACGCTCGAGCGGCCCCTGTTCTGGAGCGTCACGGGGGGCGCGAGCCTCGGCGGCTACCGCTACATCGGCACGGCGGCCTCCCAGCACGTGGGGCTATGGGGGGAGCTCTCCATGCGGCGGCGTTTCGGACCCTTGGGGCTGACGGCTGCGTACAACGTCTACCGGCGTGGCTACGATACGGGCGACCTGGACCAGGTGCAGGGCGTCACGCTGTTTGCCACCTGGCGGCTATTGGACGGGCTCTACGTGAAGGCCTCGGCCGAGCACAACTGGGCGGACTCGAGCGATCCGACGCGCATCTACCAGGGCACGTACGCCAACATGGGCAGCGTGTACTACGTGTTCTAGAGCAATAAGCACTCTGGAAAGCCCGTACCGGTCGCCCTCATGGACAACTCGAAAGACCGTCACCCCGGCGAAAGCCGGGGTCCAGAGCATGGGACACGAGGGTCAACCCTGGATCCCGGCTTTCGCCGGGATGACGGGCCTTTACTGGGTCGTAGGGACGCTCACGCCATGCAATCCAATGAAGGCTCTGGTCGCTGGAGGTCGCCCCAGCAAAAAGGCGAGCCATCTGGCTCGCCCTTCGCATGGAAACCGTTAGCGTGGCTATTCGGCGACCAACAGCTCCTCGAGCTGCGCCTTGCCGATGAGGTACTGCTCGTTGCAGAAGTGGCAGCGCACCTCGGCCTGGCCCTCCTCGTCGATCATGCTGCGGATCTCGGTCTCGCCGAGGCTCGCGATCGCCCGCATCACCCGCTCGGTGGAGCAGGGGCACTCGAAGCGGATGGTCTCGTCGGTTTGCAGGATCTCCAGGCTGAAGCCCTCCAGGGCCGCCGCGAGGATCTTGTCGAGCGTGTGGTACTGGCGCGCCAGCTGCGTGAAGGACGGCAGCCGGCTCATGGTCTGCTCGACGCGCCAGGCGATCTCGTCGCCCGCGTCGGGCATCAGCTGGATCAACAGGCCGCCCGCGACCTCCACCTCGCCCGAGGGCTCGACGAAGATGCCCAGCGACAGCGCCGAGGGGACCTGCATGGACTTGGCCATGTACATGGCGAAGTCGTCGCCGATCTCCCCGCTCACCAGCTCGACCGTGCCCGTGTAGGGGTTGCCCAGCGAGTGGTCGTGGGTGACCGCGAGCGTCCCCTCGTGGCCGACCGCGCCGCCCACGTCGATGGTCCCCTGCGGGGTCGGGGGCAGGTTCACCTCAGGGTGCGAGACGTAGCCGCGCACCGTCCCGTCCGCACCCGCATCGATGAGCAGGGGACCCAGGGGGCCGTTGCCGAGGATGCGGATCGTCAGGCGGCCGCGCTCCTTCATGGTGGCGGCCGAGAGCAGCAGGCCGGCGGTCATCGCCTTGCCGAGGGCGGCGGTCGCCGTGGGGGTGGTGTCATGCCGCCGCCGCGCCTCGTTGACCAGGTCGGTCGTGAAGGCGGCCAGGGCCCGAATGCGGCCATCGCCGGCCGTGGCTTTGACGAGGGAATCAGACATGGTGGTTCGTACTCACTTCTAGCTACAGGTCCACCCATTCTACCACACCGCGCGACGGCCCCCCGAGCGGCTTCAAAGCCCTCTCGCCCCCTCCGGGCGAAGGGTGTTATCATCGAAGCACGGGAAAGGAGACGGGCATGCAGGAACTGGCCCACCACGCCTTGAATCGCGCCCAGGTGCTGGGTGCGAACTACGCCGACATCCGCTTCGTCAGACGCCACTTCGAGACCATCACCGTCCGCGACGGCCACCTGGACGGCCTCTCCATCGACGAGAGCGCCGGCTTCGGCGTGCGCGTGCTCTACGACGGCTCCTGGGGCTTCGCCTCCAGCGCCACCATCAGCCGCGACGAGATCGAGCGGGTGACGGAGCTCGCGGTGGCGATCGCCAAGGCGAGCCGCACGGTCCAGCGCGCCCCGGTGCGGCTGGGCGCTCCCATCACGACCCGGGGGCGCTACCGCACCCCGGTTGCAGAGGACCCCTTCGAGGTCAGCCTGGAGGACAAGATCGCCCTCCTGATGGCCGCCGAGGCCGAGCTACGCTCGGTCAAGGGCATCCGCTCCGCGGAGGCCTCCTTCGGCTGCCAGAAGGAAGAAAAGACCTTCGCCTCGACCGAGGGCGCCTACATCGAGCAGGAGCTCATCGAGACCGGCTGCGGCATCGCCGCGACGGCCGTGGGCGACCACGACGTGCAGCGCCGCAGCTACCCCAACTCCTTCGGCCGCCACCAGGCGACGCGCGGCTTCGAGCTGGTGCGCGAGGTGGATCTGGTCGGCAACGCCCGGCGCATCGCCGAGGAGGCGGTCGCGCTGTTGAGCGCCCCCGCGTGCCCCACGACGGTGACGACCGTGGTGCTCGACCCGACCCAGCTCGCCCTGCAGGTCCACGAGTCCATCGGGCATGCCATCGAGCTGGACCGGGTGTTCGGCATGGAGGCCTCGTTTGCGGGCACGAGCTTCCTCGACCCCAGCATGCTCGACGGCTTCCGGTACGGCTCGGAGCTCGTCAACGTCGTCGCCGACGCCACCGCCCCGGGCGGGCTCGGCACCTTCGGCTTCGACGACGAGGGCATCCCGGCGCAGGCCTCGCCCATCATCGAACGGGGCGTCTTCAAGGGCTTCTTGAGCTCGCGCGAGACCGCCACCCAGATCGGGCGCGAGTCCAACGGCACCATGCGCGCCGACGGCTGGCAGCGCATGCCGATCATCCGCATGACCAACGTCAACCTCCTGCCCGGCGAGCACAGCTTCGAGCGGCTCATCGGCGAGGTCGACGACGGCATCTACATGCACACCAACAAGAGCTGGAGCATCGACGACAAGCGCCTCAACTTCCAGTTCGGCTGCGAGATCGCCTGGGAAATCAAGGGCGGGAAGCTCGGGCGCATGCTCAAGAACCCGACCTACACCGGCCTCACGCCCGAATTCTGGGCCAACTGCGACGCCATCGGCGATCAGAGCCTATGGCAAATCTGGGGCACGCCCAACTGCGGCAAGGGGCAGCCCGGACAGACAGCACACGTCGGCCACGGGGCCGCACCCGCCCGCTTCCGCAACGTCCGCGTGGGGATCCTGCCATGACCATGACCCAGACCGACCTGACCGCCCGGCTCCTCGCCATGTCCAAGGCCGACCAGACCGAGGTCGTCATCGCCGAGCGCGACCGGGCCTTGACCCGCTTCGCCAACTCGGAGATCCACCAGAACGTCTCCGAGCGCGACACCGAGGTGCGCGTGCGCGTGGTGGTGGACAACCGAGTGGGGGTTGCCTCCACCAACGACCTCTCGGACCAGGCCCTCGCCCAGGTCCTGGAGCGGGCCCACCTGCTCGCGCGCCATGCGGCTCCGGACGAGGCCTTTCCGGGCCTGCCCGGCCCCCAGCCGCAGCCGCGCGTCGACTACGCCTACGCGGCCGAGACCGCCGCGACGAGCCCCGAGGCCCGGGCGGCGGTGGCCGAGGTCATGTGCCGCATGGCCACCGAGGCCGGCCTCAAGGCGTTCGGCGCCTACGAGACCTCGTCGGGCTGCCTCACCATCGCCAACTCGCGCGGGCTCTACGCCACCCAGCTCGCCACCAAGGCCGACGTGAACCTGGTGGTGATGGGCGACGACTCCTCGGGCTACGCCTCGTTCACGGGCGTGGACGCGAGCGGGATGGACCCCGAGGCGCTCGGCCGAACGGCCATCGAGAAGGCGCTCCTTAGCCGGCATCCGGTGGAGCTGGAGCCCGGCGCCTACACGGTCCTGCTCGAGGAGGACGCCGTGGCGGACCTGCTCGAGTACGTGGCCAACGCGGGCTTCAACGGCAAGGATTACAACGACGGCATCTCCTTCCTCTCGGGTCACCTCGGCGAGCAACTGGTCGGCGAGAACGTGACCCTCTACGACGACCCGCTCGACCCCGACATGCTCCCGCTCGGCTTCGACGGGGAGGGCACGCCCAAGAGCCGCCTGACCCTCATCGAGCGAGGGATCGCGCGGGCGGTGACCCACAACGCCTACACGGCCAAGGAAGCGGGCACCGTCTCGACGGGCCATGCCCAGCCGGCGCCGAGCACCGCCTGCCTGCCCACCCACCTGCGCATGGAGGGCGGCACCGAGACCAAGGCGGAGCTCCTGAAGGGCATCGAGCGGGGCATCCTCGTCACCCGCTTCCACTACACCAACCTGGCCGAGCCGCTCACGGCGACCATCACGGGCATGACCCGCGACGGCACCTTCTGGGTGGAGCACGGCGAGATCGTCCGGCCGCTCAAGAACATGCGCTTCACCTCGAGCGCCCTGGAGGCGCTGCGCATGGTGCGGGGGCTCTCCCGCGAGACCAAGCTCGTGCCCGGCTACTACGGCGCCACGCGGGCGCCGGCCATGGTGGTCGACGGCTTCCGGTTCTCGGGCGTCACCCGGTTCTGATCCCCTGAGGCCGCCCGGCGGGGCGGCCTCAACCCTCCTCGCCTGCCTCCGGATGCCAGGCCAGCCAGCGGACCACGTCCGACTGGCTGAGCACCCCGACCACCTGCCCCTGGTCCACCACGGGCAGCCGGCCCAGGCCGAGCTGGTTGAAGCGCGTCAGGGCCTCGGCCACGGTCGCATGGGCATCAAGCGCCTCCCGGTCGTTCAAGGGCTGCATGACCTCGCCCACCCGCCGGGTCGGCCACTCCGCGGTGGGGACCTCCTTGATCCGGTTGGCCTGCAGCACGCCGTCCAGGTGTCCGTCCACGACGGGATACCCCCCGTAGGGATAGCGCATCAGGTAGTCGTCGACGACCTCCTGGAGGGTCATGTCGGGGGCGAGGACCTTGGGGTCGTGGCTCATGATCTCGGTGACTCCGACGTGGGAGAGCGCCGTCTGGACGAGGAGCTCCCCGTAGGTGCTGGCGGCGGCCTGGAAGAGCAGGTAGCCGATGGCCCCCACCCAGACCGCCCCGAAGAGGTCGCCCCGCATAAGGCGCCAGAAGCCCCACAGCATCATGAGGAGGCCGACGAGCTGTCCGCCGCGCGAGGCGATCCGGGTCGCCCGGCGCAGGTTTCCCGTCGCCTGCCAGGCCGCCGCCCGTAAAAGACGCCCGCCGTCGAGCGGAAAGCCCGGCAAGAGGTTGAAGAGGCCCAGGGCGACGTTCACCACCGCGAGCCAGGCGGCGACGGCCGAGGCAGGCCCAAAGGCGGCCTGCTGCCCCAGGCCCCAGGCCAACAGGGCGAAGAGGGCCCCCAAGGCGAAGCTCATCAGGGGGCCGGCGACCGCCACCTGGAACTCGATCTTGGGGCTGGGCAGCTCCTGGGTCGTCTCCGAGATGCCCCCGAAAACGAACAGGATGATCCGCCGGACCCGCAGGCCGTAGTGCTGGCTGACCAAGGAGTGCGAGAGCTCGTGGGCCACCAGGCTGCTGAAGAAGAGCACGGTGGTGACGACCCCCATCACCGCGTAGAGAGCACTCGACAGGCCGGGATAGGTCTGGGGGAAGACCCCGGCGGTCAACGACCAGAGGATGAGGGCGAAGATGAACAACCACGAGGGGTTGATCTCGATGGGAATGCCGAACAGGGTGGCGATCCGAAAGCCGCGCATGCCTGCCTCCAGTCGAGCCGGGGTTGACCCGAGCTCTGGCGATACCATAGGCGATCGCCCGGGGCGATTCAAGCGCCCGGACGACGCATGGATCCGTCGTTCCGCCCACGTCCGTCGGGGGGTCGGACGCGCCTTGTCGGCGCCATGCGGGGAGATAAGATGAAGCCGCTCTTCACGCGACCAGTCCAGGAAAGGAGGACCCCATGGCCCTGACCAGATGGGAGCCGAGTGGCATGCGCTCGCTCCGCGATCAGATCAACCGGATGTTCGAGGATGTCATGACCCCTGCCCTCCGCGGGATGCAAGGCCCGGCGGTGGACGTCTTCCAGCGGGAGAACGAGATCGTCGTCGAGGCCGAGCTGCCGGGCTTGGACATCAAGGACGTCGAGATCAACGCCACCGAGAACCTGCTCACCCTGCAGGGCACGAGCCAGCGCGAAGCCGAGGTCAAGGAGGAGAACTTCTACCGCGCCGAGCGGCGCTGGGGCTCGTTCTTCCGCTCGATCGAGCTGCCTGCCCCCATCGACCCCGAGCAGGCGACGGCCTCGTTCAAGAACGGGGTCCTGACCGTCCGCGCGCCCCTGGCCGCCGGCGCCAAACCGCGCAAGGTCTCGATCTCCTCGGGTGCTGAGCGCTCGGGCAGCCAGAACGAGATCACCCCGGCGACGGACCAGAGCTAGTCGACCGGGCGCTCACGCGAAGGGCGGGCCTGTCCCGCCCTTCGTCTCGAGAGCAAAGCGGTCGCCGTTGCGGTACAATATGGCCGTTGAGCCCTCCCCCCTGCTCAGAGGCCGCCATGATCCGGATTCGCACCCTCACGAAGCGTTACCAGACGGGAGATCAGGCCTTCAACGCCCTCGACGGCGTCTCCCTCGACATCCAGGAGGGGGAGTTCGTCGCCATCATGGGGGCCTCGGGCTCCGGCAAGTCCACCCTCATGAACCTGATGGGTTGCCTCGACCGCCCGACCAGCGGCGACTACGCGCTGGACGGGGTCACGATCTCCGAGCTGGACGACGCCGAGCTCGCCCGGATCCGCAACCAGAAGATCGGCTTCGTCTTCCAGAGCTTCAACCTGCTGCCCCGGACCACCGCCGTCGAAAACGTGGAGCTGCCGATGCTCTACGCGGGCGTCAAGCCGGCCGAGCGGCGTGAGCGGGCGCTCGAGGCCCTCGCCAGGGTCGGGCTCGCCGAGCGCACCACCCACATGCCCAACCAGCTCTCGGGCGGCCAGCAGCAGCGGGTGGCGATCGCCCGGGCCATCGTCAACCGGCCCAAGATCCTGCTCGCCGACGAGCCCACCGGCGCGCTCGACACCAAGACCAGCGAAGAGATCATGGACCTCTTCACCCAGCTCAACCGGCAGGGCATGACCGTCATCCTGGTCACGCACGAGCCGGACATCGCCACGTACGCGCGACGGATCCTTCGCTTCCGGGACGGCCACCTCCTCTCGGACGAGCCCAACGATCCCTCGCTTGCCCATCGAGTGACCCACGCATGAAGCGCCTTGCCCTTTCGCTGCTCCTGGTCGGCCTGATGGCCCCTGAGGCCCTCGCCGCCAAGCCCCTGACGCTCGAGGCCGCCATCCAGCGCGCCCTCGAGACGCACCCCGACGCGCTCATGGCCGAGGCCCGCACCAAGATCGCGGAGCTCGCCATCGGAGACGCCCAGAGCCAGCGCGCCCAGCTCACCACCGACCTCTCGCTGCTCAACCGCACCTCCTCGAGCCAGGCGTTCGGCAACACTCCCGCTCCGAGCAACGCCCAGCCGAACCAGACGAGCTACAACGGCACCATCGGCCTCACGGTCCCGGTGTTCACCGGCTTCAAGCTCACCAACGCGATCGCCTCGGCTGAGCACAACCGGGAGGCGGCCGTCGCCCAGCGCACCGTCACCCGAGCCGAGCTCACGCTGCAGGTGACCAAGGCTTTCTGGACCCTGCGCAAGGCCGAACTCATCGAGGACGTGCAGGAGACGGCCATCGATCAGACCGAGCGGACGCTCAAGCTGACCCGGACCGGCTACCAGCTCGGCCGCCAGACCATCAGCGACGTGGACCGCGCCGAGGTGAGCGTCCTCAACGCCAAGGGCACGCAGCTGCAGTACCGCGAGTCGACCGATCAGGCGCGCCTGCAGCTCGCCTCCTTGGTCGGCGTGCCCTCGAGCGAGCTCGAGATCGACGGTGAGCCGGACCTCAAGGCCGCCCTCGGCGAGCCTTCGAGCGACGAGGTGGACCAACGGCTCACCCAGCGGCCCGAGATCCAGGCCGCCGAGGCCAAGCGCGCCGCGGCCGCCTCCTCGGTCGCCTCCGCGCGCGGCGACCTGTGGCCCCAGCTGTCCGCCGTCGGCACCTACCAACTGGGCAACAACCCCTACAACCCCATCTCGGGGGCCCGGGACGCCGGAAG
>DATNQJ010000193.1:0-10100 GCA_036704085.1 Stenomitos sp. | reverse complement strand
GCGGGCGGTCCGAGGTAGCGTTCGCGCGGGCTCACCTGCCAAAGCGATCGCTGAAAGCCCGCGCCCGCCAGTGGGAGGGCTCGCAGCGCGCCGCTTGCCAGCTCCGCCTCGACCGCTAGGGTCGAGATACATGCCACGCCCACACCGGCCTCGACTGCGCGCTTGATCGCCTCGGTGCCACCCAGCTCCAGCACAATATTCAATGCGCGTGGTGAAATGCCCTGGTGCTCGAGCGCCTGAAAGAGCACCTCGCGCGTGCCCGAGCCCGGCTCGCGCAGCACCCAGGGCAACCTCGCGAGCGCTGGAAAATCAAGCGGCTCCGGCAGGCTCATGTCGGGGCTCGCCACCACCGCCAGCCGATCCTCCATGAACGCCGTGACCCCGAAGCGATCGCCCGGTGGCACCGGTCGCATGCCCTCGAGCAGCAGCAAGTGCAGCTCGCCCCGCTGCAACAGAGGCAAAAGCGCCGCGCTGTTCTCGATGATCACGCTGGCGGTGACGTTGGGGTAGGCGCGCTTGAAAGCGAGCAACCTTGACGGCAACCAGTAGTTGCCGATCGTCGTGCTGGCGCCCAATCGCAGCGGACCGGCGACCTCGCCGCACAGCGCCTTCATGGCCGAATCCGCCGCCTCGACCTCCTGGCGCACGCGACGTGCGTAAGGGAGCAGCGTCTCGCCAGCAAGCGTGAGGGCCAGCCCGCGGCCGGAGCGCGTGAACAGTGCCTGGCCGAGCTGGCTTTCCAAGGTCTTCATCTGCTGGGAAATCGTCGGCTGGGAGAGGTGCAGCCGGCGGCCCGTCTCACTGAAGTTCAGCGTTTCGGCCGCCACCGCGAAGATTTCGAGCTGTTCGTGCGTCATGCCTATTGGTTCTATCTATACGTCCTATGCTGAAGTATCGTTTCACAAGATAGCATGCGCGTTCCTATGATGGTGGCATCCCGCCGCGAAACGGCGCCACCACGAAAGGACACGCTCATGGTCGAAGCTTCACCCGCCATCCGAAAGCTCGGCATTCTGCCCGGCATCGCGCTCGCGCTCCTCTTGGCCCTGGCGAGCTACTTGCTCGCCGCTCTGCCCTACCTGAAGGTGGTGGGACCACTGACCGTCGCCCTGCTCGTAGGCATCGGGTGGCGCATGGCGGCCGGGTATCCCGAGGCGATCGTGCCTGGCAGCAAGTTCACCGCCAAGGCGATCCTGCGCCTGGGCGTCCTGTTGATGGGCGCGCGGCTGGACTTCCGGCTGATCGCCCAGGTGGGGCCCAAGATCGTGCTCCTGGAAGTCGTGATCATCACGGTCGGCCTCATCGGCATAAGCTGGATCGCGCGGCGCTTCGGCGTCGGTGCCAAGCTCGCCATGCTGCTCGCGGTCGGGACCTCCATCTGTGGCGCAAGCGCCGTCGCTGCCGCAGCACCCGTGACCAAAGGCCACGAGGACGACGTGAGCCTGGCGGTCGCCATGTGTGGCTTTCTGGGCACCCTGGGCGTGATCTTCTACGTGCTGGTAGGGCCCGCTTTGGGCCTGACGCTGCCGCAGCTGGCGATCATGTCCGGTTCGAGCCTGCATGAGGTGGCCCAGGTGATGGCCGTGGGCTTCACCTGGGGGGTCAAGACCGGCAACCTCAGCACGCTCGTGAAGCTGACGCGGGTCGTGCTATTGGCGCCCGCCCTGTTGGTCATGGGCTTCACGCAGGGGGGTGGCGCCTTGACCTTTAGTTGGAAAGAACCGCCGATTCCCTACTTTGTGCTTGGCTTTCTAGCGCTGGGCGCCGTGGCCTCGACGGGCGTGATCCCGACGCCGGTCATCGCGGGGCTGTCCAACGCCAGCATCTTCTTGATGGTGATGGCGATGGCGGCGATGGGCCTCAACACCCAAATGGAGTTGGTCAGGAAAGCCGGGCTGAAGGTCGTGTACGCGGGGCTCTTGGGCTTCTTCCTACTGGCAGGCACCAGCTGGAGCCTGATCCACCTGCTGCACATTTCCTAGGGTTCGCCGTCGTTTGGCCCCGCCCTCCGGCCGTGACACCCACAACACTCAGGCCATCGGCGCCCTGTTGAAGTCCATCACGCTCCTGTGAACCTTCGGTCATACCCTGTCCCCGTTGGCCGAAGGTTCGTGGACCGGACGTGCCTACTGGTGAAGGGAACGCCCCTGCCCGTTTGGCATCGGGTTCACTGATGCGGGACGGCTCCGGGCCATGTCCAGAAGAAGGTCGCCCCCTTTCCGGGTAGACTTTCTGCCCAAATGCGGCCCCCATGGCGTTCCATGATCCGTCGCACCGTCACCAGCCCGATCCCCGTCCCGTGGAACTCCTTGCTCGAACTGAGACGCGCAAAGGAGCGAAAGAGACGATCGGCTTGTGCCATGTCAAAGCCGATGCCGTTGTCCCGGACGAATAGGACGGGCTCATGGTCGACCACTGTGCGCCCGACCTCGATGACGGACTCCCGCTCCCGGGACGTGTATTTCCAAGCATTGGAGAGTAGGTTCATCAGGGCGATCTGCAGGAGCCCCGGATCCCCCGTCGCGACCAGGTCGGAGTCCACCTGAACCTGGACGGAACGCTCGGGGTCCGTGCCTTGAAATTCGCTCAAGATCCCGGTGGCCATGCGGGAAAGGTCGACCGGCTCATGCTTCAGTTCGCCGTAGGCAACGGACGATAGGCGCATCAGGTCTTCGATGAGGTGCTGCATCTTGCGAGACGACCTGGCGATGGCTTCTAGCCCCTGCTGCACCTGGGGCGAGAGGCCCTCGTCATCCCTCATCAAGAGCAAGTTTGCGAAGCCCGAGATGACATTGAGCGGATTGCGCAGGTCATGGGACACGGCGGAATTGAACGCACCGAGTTCGAGGTTGGCGGCTTCGAGTTCGGCGGTGCGTGCCTGGATACGCTGGTCGAGCTCCTGCAGGATCGAGACGTTTTCCAGGGCGATCGACGTGCTGTCGGCGAGACTCTGGAGCAGGCGGACGTGATAGTCGGGAGCCGCGTGCCGGTCGGCCCAGTAAGTGCCGATGGCCCCGATCGGGTCCAGTTGCCGGATCGGGACCATGACCAGGCTTCGCACGAAGGTCGGCTCGTAGGCTTCCAAGGGAATGCGCGCGTCCTCGTAGATGTTCTCGATCCGAACCGACGCCTTGTGGCGCATCGCCCAGCCGCTGATGCACGCCTCCAGTGGAAAGCGTCGTCCCTTCCAGAGCGGGGCGATCGCCTCTTCATCGGCGTAGTAACACTGGTCTCCATCGCGCAGCACGAAGGTGGCGCCGTCCGCCCCCACGATCTCGCGGGCGGCTCGCCGCACGATTTCCATCACGCGCTCGAGGCTACGCGCCATCGAGAGTTCCTGGATCACCTGGACGAGGCGTTCCATGCCAGCGATGTAGATCGGATCCGTCGTGCCGTCTGCGATGGTCACCGCCTCTAACTCCCCGAACTCATGACCTTGGGTCTCGCTGTGTGTTGCGTGGATGCCGACAGGTCGAGTTGAAAGCATCCGAACGATCCTGCCAGTATAGCCTGACTGCCGTCGGGGTGTCATGACGCTGAGCGGGCATGAGGGCCCCGGCCTTCAGCCCAAGAGAAAGACCCTCTGGCGAATGCGAGAGGGTCCGGCGTGGGCACAACGAGATGCGAGACTGCTAGACGCGGCCCAGCGGATGGTCGCGCATCGTGTCGTTGGTGAGCAACAACTCGAAGTGGGCCCCAGTGGAATACCGAGCGGCTGCGAGTCCCCAGGCCCAGTAGATCTGCCACATGCGCATGAAACGGCCATCGTAGCGCTGGGGGTCGAGCGTGTGGCGGTTGGCTTCGAATTTTTCGCACCAGCGCTTGGCCGTATAGTAGTAGGGGCGGATCGTGTTCTCGACATCCAGGATGGCCAAACCGGCGCGTTCGCAACTGCGACTGAGCTCCGACAACAGCGCCTGGTTGGTGCCCGGGAAGATGTACTTCTGGATGAACGGATCATGCCGGTTCTTGACGGCGCTGTTGCAGATCCCGTTCACATAAGCGAGCCCGCCAGGCTTCAAGTAGCGAACGATGGTACGGAAGTATTCGTTGTATTCCGACTGGTAAAGGTGCTCGATCATGCCGGTCGACACCACCTTGTCGAACTGGCCGGGGACCGTTTTGTAATCTCCGCAGCGGATCTCGATGCGATCGGAGAGCCCCGCTTTTGCGACCTGCTCGCGGGCCGTCTCGGCGTGCGTTGGGCTGATGGTGACACCGACCCCGCGGATCCCGAAATGCTGGGCGGCATAAATCAGCACACTGCCAAAGCCGCACCCCAGATCGACCACGGTTTCGTCCGGCTTGAGCTCCAGCTTGCGGCAGACGCGGTCGAGCATCGTGGTGACCATCGTGTCGAGATCATCGTCGGGATGCAAGGGGTAGCCCGACGTGTAGAACATGTAAGGGTCAAGAAAAGACTTGTAGAGATCGACCCCGAGATCATAATGCGTCTTGATTCTGGATTGGTGGGCGGTGAGCTTGTTAGCCGCCAGAATATACAGGTACCGAAGGGCGAATAGGGGATCCAGGCGGGACTTGAAATGGAGGCGGTTGCGCCCCAGCGCCGTATAGAGACCGTAAACCTCACCCACGGGGACGGAGAAGTCCTCGTCCATGTAGGCCTCACCCATGCCGAGACTGCCGAACGAGAGCACACGCGAATAGAAGCGCGGCTGACGGACCTCCATCTCCAAGGTTTGCGCGGCCGCGTCCTTGTCACGACATCCCACCACATGAACCTGATCACCTTCGCGGATCGTCAGGTGAGTATCTTTGAGGGCCTGATCCCATTTGGAAAGGAGCATTTTGCGCGCCATGCTGGTGGTATTTAACATTGGTGTTGGGTCCTTGTCGTTGCTTGCACGGGTCGGAGGGTGGAAGTGACGGGAAGGCCATCATGATGCGTTTGCCGATTGATCCGGATCTTGGCGGACCGAGAGGTCGTTCCTGTAGCCCGGGAGCCCTTCGAGTTACGGGCACTTGCGGACTGAATACAAAATAAAAAACTGCGGACTTCAGGTCAGAGACCCAAAATCCGCAGTCAAGTGGGCGTAACTGGATTCGAACCAGTGACTCCTACCGTGTGAAGGTAGTACTCTACCGCTGAGTTATACGCCCAAGGCCAACGTGCGGTGAGGTATTTATTATATCCAAGCTAAGGACGAAGTCAAGCTTGGCCCGACACGTTACTTCGAGACGTCGAAGATCAGCCCTTCGTAGTTCTGGCCGCCCACCACCGGGATCCCGGTCAGGGTCTTGTTCTTCCAGCGGCTCGTGAAGGTCTTGTAGTCCATCGTCTGGAAGGGACCGCCGATGCTGTCGTGCATGATGACGCGCTGGGTGGCGTCGTTGTAGCCGATGACCACGACCCAGTGCTCGGCGCCCTCGAAATCGAGGACGACCATGCCCGGACGGCCCTGGTCCACCAGGGACTTCATGAAGTCGAGCGTGCCCTTGCGATAGGGCTGCACCGTGAGCCCCTTGCTCTTGAGGTAGCTCTGGGCCGAGCTCGCCGTGGTGCCCAGGTTGAAGCGGTTCGACTCGTTGACGACCTGCTGGTAATCGATGCTCACGCCCCAGTACTTCAGGAGCACCGTCGAGGCGGCCTGCGCGCAGGTGTTGTCCTTGGCGTTCTGGCTGACGTAGGGCACGTCGTCGATGATGTGGGCCCCGTTCTGGTAGACCGTGACCTGCCGCTGGGAGTCCGCCTGGATGGACTGCACCGGGCTCGACTTGGTGTACTCGACCACCGTGCCGTTCTTGAGGCCGGTGTCTCCGATGGTGCCGGGCACGCCGGGCGCCATGGCGCCGCAGCCCGTCAGCGCGCCCGCGGCCAGGATGGCCACCAGGCTCGCCGTGAGGAGCTTGGACTGGATCTTGAGGGCCTGGGTGATGTGGTTGGGCTTGACCAGGCCGCCCTCGACCAGGATCTCACCGATCTGTTTCTTGGTGAGGCGCTGCTCGGCCAGGGCTCCCTTGAGCTGGTCGCGGCTGATGACGTTGGTGGCGACCAGGATCTCGCCGAGCATCAGCTTGACGGCCATCGCCGAGTTGCTGTGGGCGTCCTTCTGCCAGGTCAGGACCGCGTCCAGCTCGGCCTCGGTGATGACGCCGAAGCGGACCAGAACCTCGCCCAGCTTCTCGTTGGTGCGCTTCTGCTCTTCGAGGGCGCGATCGAGGTGGCGGGGGGTGACGCGCTTGGCCTTGAGAAGGATGTCGCCGAGCCGGTGGCGCACGCTGGCACCCGCCTCGAGGGCCTCTTCCGGCGTGTCGAGGTCGGCCTGCATCGCGAGCACCGCGGTGAGCTCCATCTCGGACAGGACGCCGAGGCGCATCAGGGTCTCGCCCAGGCGCTCGTTGGTCTCGCGCTGCTGAGAGAGCGCCATGCTGAGGTCGTCGTGCGAGATGAACTCGCCGTCGAGGAGGACCTCGCCCAGGAGGCGCTTCTGCGGTGCGGTCGGTTGCAGCATCGTGACCATGGCTACTCCGTGTCCTTTCCCTTGCGTTCCTTATACCCGAATCAGACGGCTTGCTTACTTGGTTTGCTCAAGAGCGCCGCGCGAAGAAGAGGCCTTGGTTTCGGCCGTCCTTCACGGCCCCCCAGGTCATCACGCGCTCGCCCGAGCGGGTGACGAGGGCGGCCGGGTCCTGGTCTTCCGTGTCTCCCGAGGTCAGCTCGGCGCCGGCGGCCCAGGTCTTGCCGTCGCCGCGGCGCTCGGTGAGCTTCATGGTGTCGCCCGCCTCGGCGGCGAACACCAGCCACAGGCCGCCCTGTCCATCGGGCGAGAGGCTGGGGGCTTCGCCCTGGAGGCCGAGGTCGCTCGCCTCGCTCCAGGTGCCGCTAGCGCTGCGGCTGCGCGTCTGCAGCTTGCCGTACGAGCGGTAGGCCAGCATGAGCCGGCCGTCGCTCAGGGCGGCGAGGGCGGGGTCGCCGCCGCCGGCATGAATCGTGCTGGCCTCGCTCCAGGTGCCCTGGGCCGAGCGCGTCCGGAAGCGCAGCGCGCCGCCGATCGTCTCGTAGACCAGGGCCAGCGTGCCATTGGTCAACGTCGCGACGCTCGGGCGATAGCTCTGGTCGGGGTCTTCGGGCAACGCGGCGGCCTCGGACCAGCTCGCGCCGTCCTGCGAGGTGCTCTCGTAGAGGCGGTAGCGCTGGCTCCGGTTGGAGGCGAAGAGGCAGTGCAGGGTCCCGGCCGCGTCCTCGTAGAGGGCGGGGGACTCGTCGGTGAGCGGCCCCGGCGCGACCGAGACGGGCGTGCCCCAGTGGGAGCCGTCGCTCGAGGTCGTGACGAAGACGTGCTGGTTGCCGAGCGTGGAGGTGGAGTAGGCGATCGCAAACCCGCCCGCCTGGCGCTCGAGGAGGCTGGGCTCGACCGCGCGCACCCCGTCGGGCGTGACCCGCGAGAGCGTCCAGCCGGCGGCCACCTGGGGGGCGCTGCTGACGCTCGGGCCGCTCATGAACGCATTCTGACCGCACCCCGTGAGGGTGAGGGCCAGGCTGATGAGAGCAACGGCGAGTGGGCGCATGGTAACTCCTGAGATCGTTCCTGAGTGGTTATCCCGGCTCGGGAGGAAAAACTGACTTATCTCACGATTAATCTTACGTAAAGTCGAAGAGGCGGCCAAGCCCTGGACTTTCCGGCCTGGAGCGATTACAGTCACGGGCGTTTGACCCCGTGACCGGAAGGACCCCATGACCCAGCCCGTGACCATCGGAACGCTCGGCGAGGACGCCACGATCAAGGCCATCCAGCGCGTGCTCGCGCCGCAGCGGCTGCCGGAAGGCTGGGTGGGCATCGGGGACGACTGCGCGGTCACGGATCTCGGAGTGGGGCGGGCCGTGACGACCACCGATCTCCTGATCGAGGACGTGCACTTCCGCCGCGGCACCACCTCGGCCTGGGACCTCGGCTGGAAGGCCATGGCCGTCAACGTCTCGGACATCGCCTCCATGGGCGCCCTGCCCCGCTGGGCGACCGTCTCGGTCTCGGCTCCCGGCGACCTGCCAATCGATTGGCTCGCGGACTTCTACGCGGGGGCGCTCGCCCTCTGCCAGCGCTACGATCTGGCCATCGTGGGCGGCGACACGGTGGGCTCGCCGGGCCCCGTGATGCTCGCTGTCACCGTGGTGGGGGCTGCCGAGCACCCTGTGCTGCGCTCCGGGGCCCAGCCGGGAGACGCGGTGATCGTGACGGGGCCCATCGGGAGTTCGGCTGCGGGCTTCTGGGTCCTGGAGCATCCCGCCGAGGCCCAGGGCCTCGACCCGGCGCACGTGGAAGCGATGCTCGCGGCGCACCGCCTGCCGACTCCGCAGGTGCACGAGGGACGGGCGATCGCTAGCCTCGGCAGGGCCGCCATGATGGATAACAGCGATGGGCTCGCCCGGTCGGTCCTGTGGCTCGCCGGCAGCAACGATCTGGCCATCGAGCTGGACGCTTCGGTCCTCCCCATGACGCCCGCGACCCGCGCCGTGGCGGCGCGGGCCGGGGTGGATCCGCTGCAGTGGGCCCTTTACGGAGGGGAGGACTACAACCTGGTCGTCCTGGTCCCGGAAGAAGCGGTGGCGGAGCTGGTCCAGGCGGTGCCCGGAGCCGTCCGGGTGGGAACCTGCCGCTCGGGAGCGCCAGGGGCCGCGCTGCGGCTAGGGGATCGCACCATTCCCCTGGAGGCGGGTCGAACCTACCAGCATTTCGCTACGGAGTAGCGGCTACTGCTGCTTGGAGAGGTTGCTGAAACGCACCCTCAAGAGGCATTCGGCCGAGTTGTTCAGCTGCTCGGCGACGATGTACATCTCGAGCTGCTTGAGCACCATCTCGAGGCTGAGCGAAGGTTCATAGTAGGTCCGCTGCATCAAGATTTCGTCGTTCCGCTGCACTTCCGCTTCGATCATCGCCGCGCTCCTCTCTGACCGGGCCCCTGGTGAACCCGCCTGAAGTGTAACGATTTGTAACAAAATCGATGGTACGCTCCCGCCATCTGACTCCCTATGGTCACCAAGACCAAGGATCATGGGAGCGACATGGCAGGTTTGGACAACCCTCGCTTGAGTGTTGTGGCGTCCGCATGATCGGGAGCCCGACCCTCCGAGGCGGCGGGTGCGTGGTACAATGGGGGTTCGGCCATGCGCTCAAATCGAGGGCAGCCGTTGGTTTCCGCCTCTTAAGGAGACGTCATGTCAGAGAAGATGAAAGCACTCGAGTTGGCTCTCGCCGGCATCGAAAAGCAGTTCGGCAAGGGCTCGATCATGAAGCTCGGGGACAACGCCCGCATGAAGGTGGACGCGGTCTCGACGGGCATCCTGCCCCTGGACGTCGCCCTGGGCGTCGGTGGCCTTCCCAAGGGCCGTGTGGTCGAGATCTACGGCCCGGAATCGGGCGGTAAGACGACGGTCAGCCTGACGGTCGTCGCTCAGGTCCAGAAGGCGGGCGGGATCGCGGCCTTCATCGACGCGGAACACGCCCTGGATCCCCAGTACGCCGCCAAGCTCGGCGTGGACATCGACAACCTGTTGGTCTCGCAGCCCGACACGGGTGAGCAGGCGCTCGAGATCGCCGATGCCCTGGTGAAGAGCTGTGCGGTGGACATCATCGTCGTGGACTCGGTGGCGGCCTTGGTGCCCAAGGCGGAAATCGAGGGCGACATGGGCGACAGCCACGTGGGTCTCCAGGCCCGCCTGATGAGCCAGGCCCTGCGCAAGCTCACGGCGAGCATCGGCAAGTCCAACACGGTCGTCATCTTCATCAACCAGCTGCGCGAGAAGGTCGGCGTCATGTTCGGCAACCCCGAGGTGACCACCGGCGGCCGCGCCCTGCGCTTCTACTCCAGCGTCCGCATCGAGGTGCGCCGCGTCGAGACCCTCAAGAAGGACGGCGTCGAGATCGGCAACCGGGTCAAGACCAAGGTCGTCAAGAACAAGGTCAGCCCCCCCTTCCGGGTCTGCGAGTTCGACCTCATGTTCGGCGAGGGCGTCAGCCGCGCCGGCTGCGTCCTGGACATGGCCGTCGAGCACGACATCGTCAAGAAGTCCGGCAGCTGGTTCAGCTACGGCGACAACAAGATCGGCCAGGGCCGTGACGGCGCCAAGAACTTCCTCGACA
>DATNQJ010000192.1:0-2072 GCA_036704085.1 Stenomitos sp. | reverse complement strand
GAGCGATCAGCACCACCGAGAAGGTCATGCCGAGGGTCTGGACCCACTCGGGCAACGAGGTGTAGAGCAGGTGGTGGGGACCGGCCCAGATGTAGATGAAGATGAGCGACCAGAAGTGGATGATCGAGAGTTGGTAGCTATAGACTGGGCGCTGAGCCTGCTTGGGCAGGAAGTAGTACATCAAGGCGAGGAAGCCCGTGGTCAGGATGAAGCCCACGACGCTGTGTCCGTACCACCACTGGATGAGGGCGTCCTGCACGCCGGCGTAGATCGAGTAGGACTTGGTCAGGCTCACCGGGATCGAGGAGATGCCGTTGAGGAGGTAGAGGATGATCACCGTGACCATCAGGGCCATGGTGAACCAGTTGGCCACGTAGATGTGCTTCTCCTTGCGCCGTGCGAGGGTCGCGAAGAAGTTGATGGTGGCGAGCAGCCAGGCCACGGTGAGGATCACCCCGATGGGCCACTCGGCCTCGGCGTACTCCTTGCCGCGGGTGATGCCCAGGGGCAGGGCGATCACGTTGAGGACGATCATCAGCTGCCAGAGCCAGAAGTGGAGCTGGGACAGCGTGTCGCTGTAGGTACGCACCCGGCAGGTGCGCTGGACCATGTAGTACATGGACGCGAACAGCACGTTGCCGCCGAAGGCGAAGATGACCAGGTTGGTATGCACCGGGCGCAGGCGCCCGAACGAGAGCCACGGCAGGTCGAAGTTCATGACCGGGAAGGCCAGTTCGGACGCGATGTAGGCGCCGACGAGCATCCCGATGATCCCCCAGACGATCGAGGCGAGCACGAACTGACGCACCGTCTGATCGTCGTAGCGGGGTGAGTCGACCTCCGCGGGGGCCGAAAGCGTTTCTTGCATGGCGGGTTATCTCCTGAGGCTGGAAACCAAGAGGCACAAGGATTAGAATCCTCTAATCATCTAGTGTCCATTCTAGGAGCCGCTTTCGGCGAGCGGATATCCGTAGGGACTACGTAGAGTCGGTAGAAACTACCCAAAATCGCAAAGATCCGTAGTCCCTACGGACCTGCCCCGATCGGATCGGACGTAGGATGGGCGCCGACTTGCAAGGAGACCCGCATGACCGCACCCGTTGAGCCGTCCTCCCCCGATCCGCGCCGCGGCTGGGGCACCCTGCTCTTGCTGATTCTGCTCGTGGCGGGGGTCGTGGCCTCGCGCTACTGGATCGGCGCCCAGCGTTCCGTGTCCGGCACGGGCGCTGCCTGGCACATGACCGTGGCCGAGCCCTCCGGGACGGTCATCCATCAGCCGACCCGCTTCGAGGCGACGGTGCTCGGAGCCGACGGCCGTCCTGTCGAGGGGCTGCAGGTCGACTTCGACCTGACCATGCCCGACATGGAGATGCCCCTCAACCGCTTTGCGGCCCCGGCCGTGCCGGGTCAGCCCGGACACTACCGCGGCGAGGGCACCTTCACCATGAAGGGGCGCTGGCAGATCGAGGCCATCGCGCGGCAAGGCGACCGGGTCGCCACCGCGCGCCGCCTGGTGCAGGTCCGCTGATGCCGTACTGGGCCGCCTTCAGTCTCGGCTTCCTGTTCAGCTTCGCCCACTGCCTCGGCATGTGCGGCGGGATCGTCGCCGCCTACTCCGCGACCCTGCCCGCCGGCGGCCGCTCGGACGTCTGGTCGCATGTCCTCTACAGCCTGGGGCGCACCCTCACCTACACCCTCATCGGAGTGGCCGTGGGGGCCCTGGGGTCTGCCGTCGAGGTCGGCGGCCGCCTCGCGGGGATCCAGGGGACCATGAGCGTGCTGGCCGGTGTGGTCATGGCGCTGCTCGGGGTCGGCATGCTCGGCTGGAAGCTGCCCATCCTCGGCGCGCTGCCGTCCTTCGCCACCAACCCGCGCTTCCAGCGCGCCTTCCAGCGGGTGCTCGCCACCGATGCCCGGTGGCGGACCTTCGGCATCGGGGTCCTCAATGGCTTCTTGCCGTGCGGGATGGTCTACAGCGGCGCGGCCCTGGCCCTTTCGAGCGCCAATCCCCTGAAAGGAGCCCTCACCATGGCGAGCTTCGGCCTCGGGACGCTGCCTGCCATGCTCATGCT
>DATNQJ010000191.1:0-7099 GCA_036704085.1 Stenomitos sp. | reverse complement strand
GCACGAGGGCCGCATGGGCCATCGCCCGCACCACGAGCACATGGGCCCGGGCGGATGGGCAGATGACGATGGAGCGCCCGGTGCTACCGCCTCTGCCCAGACCACCACTCAATCTTAGTACCAGCTCCGAGAGGCGGCCGGATTTCCGGCCGCCTCTCGGCCTGTTTGCGTGGTGAAGCTTAGGTCCGATCCGGATCGATACCTTGCAAGGTGGACCAGCCGTCCGCCGGCTGCTCCTTGAGGACCGAAAAGCTGCCGTCGGTCTCAAGCACGATGGCTTCCACCTGCTTCAGGGAGCTGAGGCCGGCCTTGCGAGCCGCGGCGAGGAGCTCCGCTTCGGTCAAGCGGCTCCGACGCATGGGATCCGGGAGCCCCTTGCCCCGATAGAAGACCAGGGTGGGCGGGGTCTCCATCCAGCGTGCCAGGTGTGGAAAGCGGTAGGCCAGCCGCGAAACGACGTAATGCAGGCCCAGGAGCAGGGCGAAGGCCGTGACGGCTTCGGAGAACTGAACCTCCTGGGCAGTCATGAGGCGTCCCAAGGTGGAGCCGATGGCCACCGCCACGATCAGGTCGAAGGTCTGCATCCGCCCCAACGGGCGTTGTCCGGCCAGTCGAATGAAGACGATCAGGGCCAGGTACGAGAGGGTCCCGACCACCAGGATGCGGAGCATCGCCGGAAAGCCACCGAACAGGTAGGACATCGTGCGGTTCCTCCTGCGGTAAGTATAGCGCGATGGCGACTTGGGTCAGGACGTTAGGTGGCTCGGGAGGCCTTGTAGGCGGCACGGCAGATGGCGAGGGAGGCCGTGGGGGCCTTGGCGATCGCCTCGACGAGCTCCGAGGACTGGCGCCCGGCGCGCTGGAAGCGCAGGGCGCAGATCCATTCGCCGTTGAGCAGCTTCAGTTCGACCTGGTCGTAGCCCTCGACGAGCGACCAGGCGGCGCCGATGTCCGACGAGTAATGGGGCAGGGACTTGATGGTAAAGGTGGCCGGCGAGGTTGAGAGGTTGAGGGTTTCGGCTTCCTCGGGGCTGACCTTGCTCAGCTCCTTGCCGTTCGGCAGGAGCCACTGGGTCTGGGCGAGTCCCAGGCGAATGGGGCCCTCTCCTTCGACCCAGCGCCATTCGAAGAAGGTGTGGGCAATCATCGCATCGCGTTCGCGCGTGGTCATGTCGGGTTTACTCATGCCTCGATTGTAGCGGCCAGCGGGGATTGCAGCTACATGGCGCGTCCGACTTGGGTTGCGAGTAGCTCGCTGCCGTAGTGGATGGGCGGCAGCGAGCTAGGCGTTGGCGTATGAGGGCCCTCGGATCGGGCGCATGGCCTCCAATTAGCGGAGCAGGCGCAGGGAGGGTTCCTCACGGCGTGCGTCGAGGCTTTGGACGATCGGAGGTGTGGTGCTCGGCGGCGTATCGGCCTTGAAGAAGGCGACGACCTTAAGCAATTGCTGTGCTTGTGCCTCCAGATCACCCACCGCCTCGTTGACGCGGCGCGTGGCGCTCGCGGATTCGTGGCTTGACTGGTTGATGCGGTCAACGGCATGGAGCACCTGGTCCCCGCCTTCCTGCTGCTCGACCATGGCCCGGGAGACCTGGCTTGTCATGTCGTTCATGGCGTTCACGGCCTGGACGATCTGCTCGGAACCCTTGGCTTGCTCCCGTGCCGCCAACATGACCTGCTGGGTCAGTTGGTTCATGGCCTCTACGGCTTCGATGATCTGGCTTGCCGCCCGGCTCTGCTCCTGAGTGGCCTGCCCAATCTCGGCCCCAACGACGGCACTCTGGCTGGCCTCCCGGACGATCGCCTGGATGGCTTCGCCGGTGACCTTCGCGAGCTGGGTTCCCTCGGCGATGGCGGCTTCCCCTTGGCGAGTGGTCGTGATGGCTTCCTCGGTGGCCTTCTGGATTCCGTTGATGAGCGAGGCGATCTCGCCGGTGGCCTGGGCGGAGCGTTCGGCGAGCTTCCTCACCTCGTCGGCCACCACCGCGAAGCCCCGGCCGTGCTCGCCTGCCCGCGCGGCCTCGATGGCGGCGTTCAGGGCCAGGAGGTTGGTCTGCTCGGCGATGTCATCGATGACTTCCACGATGGCCCCGATTTCCTGCGAGCTCTGGCCCAGGTGCTGGATAACCGAGACGACCTCGCCGGTGACGGCGCTGATGCGCTGCATGCCGGCGATGCTCTGCTCCACGGCGAGAATCCCACGTTCACAGGCCGCCTTGCCGTTCACCGCGTTCAGGTTCGAGATCTCGGCGTTGCGGGCCACTTGCTGAATGGAGGCGGCCATCTCCTGGATGCTGGCCGACGTCTGGGACACGGCGCTGCCCAGCGTTTCGGCATTGCGGGCCACCTGGTGGATGCTGGCCGCCATCTCCTCGATGGCACTCGACGTCTCGTCAACGTTGCTGGCCAACTCGCGCGCGTCTCCGGCCACGTGCTGGATGCTGGCCGCCATCTGGGCCATGGAGCTCGAGGTGGTCTCAGCGGCCGAGGCCTGAGCTTGGGTCGCCTTGGTGAGTTCCTCGGTTCCCGAGCTGATCTGGTCGGACCCCCTGGCGACTTGCTCGGAGGCTGATCGAACGGTCCCGACGAACTGGCGCATATTCTGGATCATGGTTTGGATCGTTTGGGCCAAGGTCCCGATCTCGTCCTGGCTGCGGATGTCGATGTCTTGGTCGAGCCTTCCCTGGGCGAGGCCCTCCGCGACTGCCTGCAACTTGCGGAGGTTGCGGGTCAGGGCGTGGGGCAGGGCAATGGCCAGCCCCACGGCGGCAAGCAGGGCCACCACCAAGCTCAGGATCATGAGCCAGGTTCGGTTGGCGTTGGCCGTAGCACTCGCCTGACTCAGCCGTTGTATCGATGCCTGCAACTGGTTGCTGAGCGCGACGGGGATCTTGGCTTCTTGTTGCCCCCCCTGGTAATAGGTGTCGAATTCTCGGGACAGGTCCGAGAGGTCGGTTTCCATCCCTGGGTTGAGCAAGCCGAGTTGCGTGACGTCTCTCCGGAACCGATCGGCGCTGTCACCCGCATGGGCCTGCTGACTGTGCGTGACCGAGAGGATCATGTCCGCCATGACCAGGGCCTGTTGCTCTTGATGTTGTGATTGCGCGAAGGATTGCATGGCGATGGCGAGTGGTATGCCCATCAAGAGAGCAACCGAAAGCACTGCTCCCAGCAGTTTTGACTGAATGCCCATTTTCAACGGGACCTCCTCCTAAGGGCTCATTCGATGCCGCTATTACCGATTGGCTCTTACTTGAGGAAGGGGATGCAGAAAAGAGTCCACATTCTCCATAAGTAACTAGCCTTGGCTTTGATAAGCGTTTATGTCTAACGAATCAGAAATGCTTGATGTGCCGATAGTTGAATATATATAAGTCAAGGGATCTGGTTGGATATAAATGTCGAATTACCTTACATGGTGCTCATCGTGCAGGTTTTCGTCTTCAGTAGTTTAAAGCAGCCCGAATCACTTTCGAGATATGCGATGCCTTGGTCCGAGGTCCCCTCATGTCCCGAGGCTCGCGGAAGTCCCCCGCCTGATGACGCGTTGGATGTGATTGCAGTCGCTTTGACTGTTCATAGTGGGAAGCGGGTAGAGACACGGTTCCTCGTTCCAAAGTCCCGGCAAAGAAAAAGAGTGGCCTGCTAACAGCAGGCCACCACTACGACGGTCCCTATTACGGAAAGACTTCGTTATTGAACGAAGATAGGAGCCCCCATGCTCCAGAAAGTCGTGACCAACTGAACGTAGAACCTATCCCCCGATTGGATTGGAAATGGACGTCCCGAGGTGTCGACAGTTGATTTGAGTTGGATGCTGAGGGAAGCCATATGACTGGTAGGCGAAAAGGTAGTAATCTTAACCATCTTGTCAAACGCGCTACTGGCGTCATCCATCCTTCCAAGGAAGACGTCGTAGTTGCCATCGGGTAGGTTCTGATACTGGACAACGACGGTATCACCTACCTTCGGGGTATTGGAAGGAAGAACGGCTAGCTCCAATGGCTTGCAAGTATTCGTAGGTTTGTCATCCATAGGAACCTTGGAGTAGGCAAGTACGACACCATCCTTGGCGCGAACCGTGACAGATCCGCTCTTATAGGTAGGCTTGTAGTCGCAATCGATCCCAATCACGCTGGCACCCAAGGTGTCTGACCGCATGGGCGCATCGCTCGTACTCTCGATTTGAACGACGTAAACAAGGTCGGTAAGATCGCCTACCGCTTGCTGTAGACCCGCAGAGGCACGGGATGTACGCTCGGTACGGCCGGGAATAGCGCGTCCACCAATTGTTTGAACGGCAATTCGTTCCGCCTGTTCAGCCGAGATGCCCACTGTCCCAACATAGTCATTCTTCGGTGTTAGGGCATCGGCTAGATAATTACTACACCCAGGCGTCATCGCTCCAATCAGGAACAGGGCAAGCAATCGTGCTTTAAGTGATTGGCTCATCCATTCCACCTCCGCTAATTGGGGTAATCGACTACGTTGGACGGAACTGGTTGATGTCGTATTGTGCTAGCTCAAGTCGTGGGAGCGACACATGAAGTCGTTCCTCCTCATTCAATTCTTCGGCTACATCCCCAATAGCCCGAACTCGAACCCGCCTCGCTCTGCTACGTAACAAGTTACCGTACGTATGTCGGCTTCACCTGATGCCTCGGAGCTGGTCCCGCCCGGTCGCACAGCGGACAACAAATCTATTGAATATTCTAGTTGAATGATAAAGGCACGCACATCGTCTGAATGACCGTCCAGGCCGAAACCTTGCTTCTGTATTTCGGCTAAGGTCGAAACATTCGTCTTGAGAGCCGGTGCCTTGGGAGCGTTTATGCGTTGCCTGAACTCAACCGCTTGCGGCTCAGTGATAAGCGTCGTCTCGGTAATATTGCTGATGTCAGCTCTCGGGCCACTTACTCCAAAAGGCAGGGGGGACGCACCCGGATGCAAGCATGGTGACCACGGAAGAGACAGCCCATAGCTTCTTGAGATGCATGGAAAACATCCCCGCACATTTACCTAAGAATAGATGAGATTACTTTCTGATTATACCACGATTTGTTGATACCTACCCGTGGCAATAGCTGCGTGGCAGCGACCGGTAGTCGGATGACGAGAGACGAGGGGCAAGGCGGTGTCAGACTTTCGAGCCATTGCAATCCCGAACAAAAAAGCGGGTTAGCCAATAATTGGCTGAAACCCGCTTCATTACTTAAAAGCCGGCGACAGGAATCGAACCCGCAACCGCCTGATTACAAATCAGGTGCTCTACCGATTGAGCTACGCCGGCGTATATCCGCATGTTATCAAGGCGGACAGAGCGGGGTCAAGGCTAGTCGTTCGGCGACTTTTAGAAAACTTAAACAGACCTTTACCTATTAACGGCTTAATCACATCGATACCTATCCTTAAGGAAGCTCCCCTCACCCTGCAAGGAGGACGACCATGGCTGGTATTAGCGGAATCGGCTCCCAGGCTCCCGTGCGCCCCAAGACCTTTACCCCTGCGGTCGAAGGCGTCGGCGTTCAGGCCGGCGGTGGAGACGCCCTCCGCATGAACGGCGACAGCTTCACCAGCGTCGTCCGCATGGGTACCCCCCTCTACAAGGTCGGCCTCGAGCATGCCAACGTCGGCTTCCTCGGTCGCCTCTTCGGCCGTGGCGGTGCCAGCGGGGCCATGAGCGGCGGCGTCTCCAACGTGGTCTCCGAGGGGCTGTCCTTCGGTGGCGGCACGGCCGGCGGCGTGATGAGCGGCGGCGTCGGCGGCGGGATCGGCGGTGCGGTCGGCGGGGCCGTGAGCGGCATCGGTGGCGCCGTCAAGCAGGCCTTCAGCGTCTTCGCCGGCGCCCTCAAGTCCAACTTCCTCGTGTCGGCTGCCGTCTCGGGCGTCACCAACCTCGCCGACGTGGTCATGGGCAAGACCAGCCCCAAAAAGGCCGTCGCCACCTTCGCGGTCGACACCGCCGCCTACACGGGCATCGGCGCCACCAGCACCATGATCGGCGCCGCCCTGGGCTCGCTCATCCCCATCCCCTTCGTGGGCACCGCCCTCGGTGTGGCGGCCGGCATCGGCCTGGGCTTCCTCTACGAGAAGACCGTCCGCAATGGCCTGGTTCAGTCGGCCGGTAAGGCCCTCTTCAAGCAAAACGTCTAAGAGCCTCCTGCAGGCGCCTGTCCGGGTATAAAGCCCGGACAGGCGCTTTTTTGTGGAAGGACCCCATGCGTACCCTTGGAGCCGCCGTGCTCTTCGCCGGACTGATGTTTTCCGCCCTGCCGGCGCAGGCCATCCTCCTGGATCCGACCCCCGAGCGGATCCTGTTCATGGGCTACCCGCCGTCCGAACGTACCCTGACCGTCAAGGTTATCCGGCGCAAACAGAGCTACGGCATCTATGCCTTCGATAGCATTGGCCCCAACCGCCTGCTCTCCCGGGATTCATTCGTGGGGATCGTGGAAGGCTCCCTGCTGGGCGTTGGCCTCGATGCCCGGGCGATCGCTCTCCTCCACGAGTGGATGGCCGCGCGTCCGAACCGGCCGCCGGTGCCGCAGCAGATCGGCGCGTATTACCGCTACTACTTCGAGCAGAGGGGGTGGATCCTGAAGGTCACGACCACGCGGCCTTACCTGCCGACTGACCGCGCCCCCTTGCCGAATGGCCTGGTCAGCCAGATGCTCGCCAAGCGAGAGGTGGCGGCTCGCCTCGAAAGTCTGTCGCGTCAGATGGATCTGGAGCAGTTTCGGCTACGCGGAGTGGATGACTTTAAACGGATTGGACGTTGATCCCGGAACTTGGGGGGCGATCGCCCTGTCACACGCAGGGCTCGCTCGCTCGAGGGGTATATAGACAGTAACGCCAGAGCTGGCGCGGCTGCCAACCCAAGGAACCACTCCCATGCGCATCAATGAGTCGTCCCCAAGGCTCACCCTCGGCCGCCCGAGCGGAGCGAAGGGTAGCGACGCGAGCACTCCGACACCGGGTATCTCAAGCGATACCCTGCTCCTGTCCGCGCGTGCCTCGAGCGCCGCCGCTCCCAAGATCGCCGAGTCGTTGCCCCAGCCCCTGCTCTCCGAAGTGGGCGGCACGAGCTACTACGTCGCCC
>DATNQJ010000190.1:0-3144 GCA_036704085.1 Stenomitos sp. | reverse complement strand
GCGGAAGCGCTTGGAGAGGGAGCGGAGTTCCTCTTCGAGCTCGTAGAGGGGAATGCCCGCCTGCTCCCGGAGGGTGCAGCCCAGGAGCTCTCCGAGCCAGCGAACGTCATCCCGGAGCGGCTGGTCCTTCTCCCGGGAGTCCTGGGAGAGGTCGTAAATCGGCCGCGGCCCAAGGTGTTTCGCCATCTTTCCCCTCGCCGATGCGTCAGCCCCCATGCGAATGTAACGCATTGTATCAGAGATCGCAGGAGGGGAAGGGGGGCTACTGGCGCTTGCCCAGATAACGATCGATCAGGGCCGGGGTGAGGCCGTTGGCGGTCGCGATCGCCTGGTACGTGTCGCAGGCCTCGGTCCGCATGCGGGTCAGGGACGGGTCGCGCCGGTCTATGGCAAAGAGACCGAAGCGCGGCTCGAAGGTGCCCCACTCGTAGTTGTCGACCAGGGACCAGTGCATGTAGCCGAGGACCGGGATGCCCTCGGCCATGGCCCGGCGCAGGTGGGCGACGTGGTTCACGAGGAAGGCCGAGCGGGTCCAGTGGTCCTCGCGGGGGCGATCGCCGCTGGTGGCCATGCCGTTCTCGGCGATGAACAGGGGCAGCTTGTAGCGCCCGTAGAGCTCCTTGCAGACCCAGTACATGCCCTCGGGATACACGGACCACTGGTCGTGGTGGGGGATCTCGGGCAGGTCCTGCGGCGAGACCGGGTAGTAGTAGTCGAAGGCCACGAAATCGAGCGTAGGGCTGCCGCTCGCGGCCCCGCGGCCCATCGCGCCGTCCAGGAGCGCCGTGTCGTCCGGGTTGAATCCCTCCGCCGTCACCTCGGCGCTCTTCCGCTGCGTGAAGATGAAGGGGTTGAGCGAGACCTTGGCATCCGGGCGCACGGCATGCAACTCGGCGTAAGCGAGGCGGTGGGCCAGGACCATGCGATCGAGGACCGTCCGGTAGGCCAGGGGGTTGCGCTTGCCGGGCGGGAAGATGCCGAGCAGGTACCCGTTGATGGCGAGCGTGTTGGGCTCGTTGAGGGTGATCCAGTACTGGACCTGGCTGCCGAACTCCCGGGCGGCCAACGCCGCGAAGCGGCGGAACTCGACCAGGGTCTCGGCGCTCTCCCAGCCACCGGGCCCGCCGCCCAGGGGCGCGTCCAGCCAGGCCGGATAGGAGAAGTGGCTCAGGGTGACCACCGGCGTGAGGCCGCGGGCGAGGGCGTTGTCGATGACGGCGTGATAGTGGGCGAGGGCGTCCCGGTCGATCTGGCCCCGGACGGGCTCGATGCGGGACCACTCCAGGCTCATGCGGAAGGCGTTGAGGCCGAGGCTCCGGGTGAGGTCCAGGTCCTCGCCGAAGCGGCGGTAGTGGTCGATGGCGACCCCGCTCTTCTCCTTGGCCCGGCCCTGGGCCTCCCAGGTCGCCCAGTTGGAGGTCGTGTCGTTGCCCTCGTACTGGTAGCCGGCGGTCGCCACCCCCCACAGGAAGCCCTTGGGGAAGGGCTGCTCGGCCCCGGGGACGCCGTTGGCCTTGGCGATGGCTGCCGCTCCCCGGGTGGTGGGGATGCCCGGCATGCGCCCGCAACCGATCAAGAGGGACATGACGAGCAGGGTGAGCGAGACGGCGAGGCGATGGCGCATCGGGACCTCCGGACGTTCAAGGCGCGTTAAGTGACGCCTAAGAACTGGTATCGCCTCGCCGTCGCCGGATCTTGCGTGGGGCGGGAGTGTCGCCTAGCGAGCGGATCTCCGCTATGATGAAGCCATGAAACGTTCGCTTTCTTCCCGCCTCATCGATCTCGTCGTCCTGGAGCCCTTGCTGTTCCTGGTGATCCTGGCCGTCGTGTCGCGGCTGCCGGGGCTCGCCGCGCCGGAGGTCTCGGTCGACCTAGCGGTCGGCCTCCTGGTCGGCTCGGCCGCGACGGTCATCAACCTCCTGGGGCTCTGGATCTTCGTGTACATCCGGCTGCCGGGCATGGCCTTCGGCGGGGCCACCAAGGCCCTCTGGGCCCTGGTGCTGTTCCTCGGGGCCCCCGTGAGCCTGCCCTGGTTCTACTGGCGGTTCTTGCGGCACGAGTTCCTGCCGGACCGGGCCTAGTGGAGCTTCTCCTTCCGCAGGAGCATGTCTAGCGCCCAGGCGACCTTCTTGGTGCGCGTCTCCGGCCGCTTGGCCGTGTGGATGCGGTGGTAGAAGGCGTACTGGTTCGTCTTGTTGAGGCTCTCGAAGAAGGCCTTGGCCTCGGGATGGGCGTCGAGCGCCGCCTGGAACTCCGCGGGCAACACCATACTGCTCGCCGAGTCGTAGGCCGCGTCCCACTGGCCGTTGGCCTTGGCCGCCTCGATGACAGCAAGCCCCGCCGGCTGCATCTTGCCCGCCACGATGAGCCGGGCCACGTGCTCCCGGTTGACCTTGGACCAGATGGAGCGCGACTTGCGCGGCGAGAAGCGCTGCAGGAAGCTGTCCGCGTCTCCGGCGGCCTTGGTGCTGTCGATCCAGCCGTAGCAGAGCGCCTCGTCGAGGGCCTCGGCGTAGGTGACGGTGGGGTGGCCGCTCGCCTTCTTGAAGATCCTCAGCCAGAGGCCGCTCGACTCCTGGTGGTGACCGTCCAGCCACTCCCGCCAGGCTACCTGCGTCTCGAAGGCTAGGACGGGCAAGCCCTTGTACTCGTCCATGCCTAGGCCTCCGTCGGCACCGCGACCGGGCCCAGGGTCGCCTTGACGATCGCGTCGTACAGGCGATTGACCCCCATCACCTCGAGCCCCTTGGGCAGGCGGAGGGTCTTGTCGTCCAGGCTGTGGGTGGGCACGATGGCCTTGGTGAAACCGAGCTTGGCCGCCTCCTTGAGCCGGGCCTCCAGGCCGTTGATGCCCCGCACCTCGCCGTTGAGGCCGACCTCGCCGAGGGCGATGGCCTCCGGAGCCAGGGCCACGTCCCGCATGCTCGAGGCCACGGCGAGCGCCACCCCGAGGTCGCCCGCGGGCTCCTCGATGGAGAGGCCGCCCACCACGTTCACATAAACGTCGAACTTGGAGAGGGGCAGCCCGACCCGCTTCTCGAGGACGGCCAGGATCTGCACCATGCGGTTGTGCTCGATGCCCGTGGCCGCGCGGCGCGGGCTCGCGAGCGTGCTCGGGCTGACGAGGGCCTGGATCTCGACCAA
>DATNQJ010000189.1:0-2644 GCA_036704085.1 Stenomitos sp. | reverse complement strand
GCAGGGACCCTCGCCGCGCGCGGCGCGGCGCTCGTCCTGGTCACCGAGACCGGGGAGCACACGCAGGTCGGGCGCATCGGGCGCATGCTGACAGAGGCGACCAGCCCCAAGATCCCGCTCACCGAGCGTCTCGAGGCCCTGGGACGCTACCTGGTGTGGACGGTGGCTGCCGTGGCGGCCCTCATCGTGACGCTCGGCCTGTGGCAGGGGCAGGCCTTCTGGCCGTTGCTCGAGACGAGCGTGGTGCTCGCCATCGCGGCCATCCCCGAGGGCCTGCCAGCCGTGGCCACCCTGGCGTTGGCCGCCGGCTCCCGGCGCCTGGTCGGTCAGGGCCTGCGCCTGCGCTACATCGGCGCTCTCGAGGCCCTGGGTAGCGTCACGGCCCTCTGCCTGGACAAGACGGGGACGCTCACGGCCAACGCCATGACCGTCCAGGAGATCCGGGTGAGCGGCCACCGCTTCCGCGTGACGGGCACGGGCTACGTGCCCGAGGGCGGCTTTCTCGCGGAGGGGCGGCCGGTCGATCCCGGTGCTCAGCCGATCTTGGGGGAGCTGTTGCGGGCCGTGCAGCTCTGTAACGACGCGACCCTGGAGTCGCACGAGCAGGGCTGGCACATCCATGGGGACCCGAGCGACGGGGCGCTCCTGGTGGCCGCCGCCAAGGCCGGCCTGCAGGACGAGCGCAGGCGCTGGGCCCGGCTGCGGGCCGAAGCGGCGGGAGCGGGTCACCCCTGGATGGTGGTCGCCTGCCAGCAGCCCGAGGGCGCGGTCGCCTTCGCGAAGGGGGCCCCCGAGCAGATCCTGGCCCGCTCGTCGGAGGTTCGCACCGCGGAGGGCGTGAGGCCCCTGGAGGAGGCGGAGCGCGAGCAGTGGCGGGAGGCCAACCGCCAGATGGCCCAAGGGGCTCTGCGGGTCTTCGGGGTCGCCCGCTCTATGCCGGGCCGCTCCGAGGCCGATGACGGCTGGATCTGGCTCGGTCTGGTGGGGATGATGGATCCGCCCCGCCCGGGCGCACGCGAGGCCCTCGCCGAGGCCCACCTGGCGGGGATCCGCACGCTCATGATCACCGGGGATCAGCCCGCGACGGCCTTGGCGATCGCCCGCGACCTCGACTTGGCGGCCGGTGCCGAGCCGAAGGTCGTCTCGGGGGCAGAGGAGCCCGTCCGGGACACGGCGGCCTACGCCCGGGCGACCCCCGAGGGCAAGTATGCCCTCGTGAAGGCCCTGCAGCAGCAGGGCGAGGTGGTCGTCATGACCGGAGACGGCGTCAACGACGCCCCGGCTCTGAGGGCGGCGATGGTCGGGGTGGCCATGGGGCGAGGCACCGACGTCGCCAAGGAAGCGGCGAGCGTGATCCTCATGGACGAGCGGATCCCGGCGCTCCTCAAGGGGATCGCCGAGGGGCGGTCGGCCTTCCTCAACATCCAGAAGGCCGTCGACTACCTGCTCACCTGCTCGCTGACGACCATGCTCGCCGTCCTCCTGACCACCGCGGCGGGTTACCCCGCGCCCCTCCTGCCCCTGCAGATCCTGTACCTGAACCTGCTGACCCACTCGTTTCCGGCCCTGGGGCTGGCCATGGAGCCCCCGAATCCCGACGTGATGCGCCGCCCACCCCTGTCTCGCAAGGCCCTCCTGCTGCCGCCCGCGCGGCTGGGATCCATCCTGTGGCACGGGGTCATCATGGCGGTCGCGACCCTCGCCTTGGGGGCCTGGGGGCTGCGACACGGGGGGGATGCCCACGGGCGCACGCTCGTCTTTGCAACCCTGGCCTCGGCCTTGATGCTCCATACCTTCAGCGATCGGTCGGTCTATCCGTTCGGTGGCTGGTACTGCGGGCGGAACTGGCAGCTTTTGGCCTTCTTGGGCATGGCCGTCTTGTTGCAACTGTTGGCCATCCTGTTGCCGCCCTTGCGGGACCTGCTCGGCATGACGCCGCTCGCGGCCTCCGACTGGGTGGGAGTGGGGGCCGCGGTGGTCGTGACCCTCTTGGCCGTCGAGATCAGCAAGTGGGCCATCCCGCCGGCGGGCCGGGACTAGGCCTTTTCCAGCACCGGGCGACGTGGACTCACGGCGATCCGAGGCGATCCCGCAGCACCCGTACCGCCTCGTCCAGGCTCGAAGGCGGCGTGAGGCCGAGCCGCGCAAAAAGGTCCGAGAGGAGGGGCGGCTCGATACGCAGGCTCCGGAGCTCCTCGGGGCGTGCGAACACCTCATCGGGCGTCCCATGCATGGCGATGCGTCCGCCTGGGCCGAGTACGTAGATGCGATCGGCCGCCTCGGGCACCAGGGGGATCTGGTGGGTGGTCAGGAGCACCGTGACCCCCCGTCCGGACAGGTCGCGCAAGAGAGCGAGCACGTCCCGGCGCGAGGCCGGATCCAGGTGCTCGAAGGGCTCGTCCAAGAGGAGCAGATCCGGGCGCGTGATGAGCGCGCCTGCCAGTGCCACCCGGACTCGCTCCCCGCCGCTGAGATCGTGGATCACCCGCTCGCGTAAGGCCGAGATCCCGAGCTCGCACAGCATCCGATCGACCTCCGCGCGGGTCCGCTCCTCGCTCCAGCCGAGGTTGCGCGGCGTGAAGGCCACGTCATCCTCGACCGTCGGCGCGATGAGCTGGTCCTCGGCATGCTGCATGAGGACGCC
>DATNQJ010000188.1:0-5259 GCA_036704085.1 Stenomitos sp. | reverse complement strand
GATCGAGGATGGGCGCCATGATGTTGCCGAAGGCCGTGATCCCCCGACCGAGCACCGTCTCGACCGGATAGTGCTCGGTAGCGTTGAGCTCCATGCGGCGAATCCGGTGGTTGTCCGTGTCCGCGAAGTAGAGGAAGGTCTTGCCGTCCTCGTCGTGGAACGTGGCGCTGCTCGGGTAGTTCAGGGCGACCTCGTCGCCGCGCCGGCGATCGTCCCCGTTGAAGAAGTTGCGATCCTTGCCGTCGTAGTAGCCGCCGCCCGCATCGTTGAGGCTCGCGCCCGCCAGTGGTTCCACGTTCATGGCGTTGCCCTGATCGTCGAGCTGGTAACGCAGGATCTGGTGGCTGCGATCGCTGGTGACGTAGACCCACGAGCCGTTGAGCGCGACGTCGAAGGCCGAGAAGTACTGCCAGGTATCCGGGTTGTCCGGGTCGGTCTGGTAGCCGCTGTTCCCCTGAATGAAGCCCAGCCCCCCTCCGCCGTAGTTGGGGTCGAAATAGAGGTCCTGCGAGTGAGCGACGGTCGCGTCGATCTCGACCTGGGCATTGCCCGCCACCCCTAGGAAGAGGTGGCTGCCGGAGGCCGTCATGCCGCCCACGTAGCCGATCATGCTCTGGGTGCGGGGCACCTCGATCACGTTCTCCGAGGCGCCGCCCGTGGACCGGGTGATGACGAGCTGGTAGGCGTTGATGGCCGCGGTGTAGGTGGTGTCCCCGTCGGTGGTGACGGCGAGCGGCTGCATGCCGGGCACGAGGCCCACGTCGACCTCGTCCACGAGGAGGGGCCGGTAGCCGAGCAGGCGCTTCCACGCGTCGCTCAGCTCCTGGTTGCTCGCCGCGAAGGCCCGCACGTACTCGTTGCGCATGGCCGGGATGTCGTTCACGTTCAGGTCCACGTAGCCCGGCCGGGTGTCGGTGGCGGACTCCTTGAAGTGCATCTGGCCGTTCGCGATGAGCTCGCGCGTCAGGCGGATGATGGTCGGAAGCTCGGTGCCGAGCGCCGGGTAGTCGGCCATGGACTTGCCCGCGAGGCGAGCCTGGTCGCGCAGGAACTCGGTGACCACCGTGGTCGCCAGATCCACGTCGTAGGCGTTCTCGCCCTTCTTGGGAACCAGGAAGCCGACCAGGCGGCGGTTGTCCGGCAAGAGCACCGTGACGATGACGGGCACCTCGGCCGGAGCGACCTTGAAGGAGTAGGCGCCCTTGTCGTCGGTGAAGGTGTAGAGGGCCTTGCCATCCGAGCCCGCGTAGAACTGCTCGTTGGGCGAGGTCAGGTAGACCACCGCGTGACCGACCGGCGAGGTCTCGAGGGCCGCGACGCGGTAGCCGCCGGCGTTGTTGGAGACCAGGCCGCCCGCGTTGTTGCTGATGAGCTGGGAGGGGCCCGTGATGATACCCGTCAGGCTGCCGGAGTTGTTGGAGATGATCCCGTTCGGGTTGCCGATCGGGTTTCCATCGTCGCTGGAGACGGGGGGCTGACCTTGGGACGGGGTCAAGCCGGCGAACAGACCGTTCGGCTGGCATCCGAGGAGGGTCAGCGCCGTCATGGCGGCCAGGAAGCGTTTGAAGGTTTGAGCAGTCATCACGGCCGAGAGTTCCTTATTAAGCGTAGAAGCAAGTGATATGTTCCCCGGGAGACCGGCTTGGTAACCTCCCCGCGGCCGAACGCCGATTGGCGGCCGCCCGAGTCCCCGAAGGACCCTCTATCGCGACCTCCTAGGAAAAGCGACCGCCGGGTGCCCGGCGGTCGCTTCGATCCTTAGCCCATTCGTCCGCCGCCGCCGACGCGGCCGCCTCCAAACGGATCGGAGTCGTTGGGGGCGACGTTCCAGCGCATGTGGTCCGCGTACTGGGCGGGGATAATCACCGCTTCCAGGATTTTGGCGAACTCGTTCACCGGCAGCGAGGTCGGCTGACCCGTGCCGGGATCGGTGAAGACCACCTTGTCCTTGCCCGGGTCGGAGGCATCCTTCTGGATGTCGAGCACGCTGATCATGTGGTGGGTGGCATTGCCCTGGCCGTCGACCCCCTGGACGCCCACCGGGACCTTCTGGCCCCCCTCGAGCGCGGCAGCCACGCCATCGAGCGCGGAGAAGCGATTGTCGTCCTGGACCGTGATGTTCACGGCCAGGCGTCCGGCCACCTGCTCGTAGAGGTTCTCGATCTGGTTCTGGGTCAAGCCGCCGCCATCGACCTGGCCGCCGTTGGCGCCGCCCACCTGGGCGCCGGTGGCCTCGCCCTCGCCGAAGCGGCTGCCGCCGCCGACCCGTCCCCCGCCGAACCGATCGCCGCCGCCGACCCGGCCGCCGCCGTAGCGTCCCCCGCCGCCGACGCGGCCACCGCCGAAGTCCTCGTCGGACTCGGCCGGGAACTGCTTGGCAAACGAATCGAACGAGGTCTGGACGGCGTCGCTGAAGATGCTCCGGCCTCCGTCGCCGTCCCAGGCGGCCTTGCTCCCGTCCAGCTTGAGGTCCGTGCCGCTCTGGAGCTTGACGTGACCATCGAAGACCAGCCCGGTCGTGACGCGCAGGAACTCGGCCGGATCCTCGCTGGCCATGATGCCCTGCAGGGCCGTGCTGGCACAGGTGTTGGTGTTCTCACCCTGATACACGTTGTCGGGGTAGGCCACCTGCTTGATGGCCGCCTGGAGGATCCCCTTGGTCGAGGAGAGCGGTTGCAGATCCGGCTGAAGGTCCTGATCGCAGCGCTTGGCCAGGGTCCCGATCAGGCTGCCGCCCTCGGTATCCTTGACCTCGAGCTTGTGATCCGTCAACAGCTTGTTGAGGCCTCCGGAGGCCTCCAAGGAGTACTGGGTGGGCTCGGCCCAGAGACCGCCGACGGCCCGGTAGACCTTGTCGAAGTCCTGGCGTCCCTGAGGCGACAGTTCGCGGAAGGCCTGCTGCTGCTCGGGCGCAAGCGCCTCGAAGACCTCCTCATGCGCTTGGCTGATCGGGGCCTTCGCATTCTCGGCCCGGTCGGCCTCGCTCGGCGGGGCCAGGCGCTCTTGCTTCTTGGCCTCCTTGGCGGGTGCTTGCTCCTTGGCAAGCTCCATCTTCTCCTCGATCTTGGAGGGCAGTGCCTGGGCCTTTTCGACCGGAGCCTCGGGCAAGCGCTTGATCATGAGGGGAATGTCGGGCGCCTTCGGCGCCTCGGCACGGCCAAAGGCGGACATCATCTTGGCCAAGAGGCCCTGTGCCTGCGGCTTGGGCGGCTCGACGGGAGCCGCCGGCTCCTCGGGGGCCGCATAGGCCGCATAGCGCCCGTGTCCGACGGCCTTGCTGGTGTCCTTGGCTGCCTCTCGAGCCGCCTTCTGCGCCGCTTCTTCGGCGGCCTTTTGGGCAGCCTCTTCGGCAGCTTTTTTGGCCGCTTCTTCAGCAGCCTTCTTCGCTGCTTCTTCGGCCGCCTTCTTGGCCGCCTCTTCGGCCGCCTTGCGCTTCGCTTCTTCCGCGGCCCGCACCCGCGCGGCGAAATCCAGGCCGCCGCCACCATCCACTTGGTACATCCTTCACCTCCATGCAGCTAAGGAGGTTGTACCCAAGATTGCTCGCTATTGTGCGTCGTCGAGGATTGTGTCGAGGCCTTTCGCGAAGTCGTTGAGGCGTTTCAAGGCCTCGTTGAACCGGCGGTCCTCGAGCGAGAAGACCATTCGGACGTGCCCCGGGGCGCCGGTCCAGTCGCCGGGGTTGACCCGGAGGCCGGCCACGTCGCGCAGCAGGGTCGGCAGGTTGCGCTCGTCCAGGAGGATGTCGCGATCGGGCCCCTTCCAGGTGCGACCGTGCCAGGCGCCGGTCGGCACCAGCAGGAAGAGCCCGCCCTCCCAGGGAGCCTCCGGAGTCAGGCCGACTTGCTCGAGCGTCTGGCGCAGGCGATGCTGTCGCTGTGAGAGCTGGCGGCGCTGGAGGTCCAGGTAGTGCATGACCTCGTGGTAGGCCGTCTCGTCCACCAGGCGCCCCAGGTCCGTGCGGCGAAAGGCCCCCCACAGCACCTCGGCCGCGCGCATGGCCACCGCATCGACCGGTCCGAGCCGGAGGACCTCGATCTCGCGCATCAGGTCGCGATCCCGCCCCGCGGCGTAGCCGACCCGCAGGCCGCCCGCGGCGAACTCCTTGGAGAGCCCTCCGAAGGTGATGACCCGCTCGGCGAGCCCGGGGACCTCGCGCTCGAGGCTCGCCAACGAGACGAATCGCTCGGGCTGACCCGTCAGGGCGAAGATTTCGTCGCTCAGGACCGTGATCTGGTGGGTGACGACGTAGTGCGCGATCGCCAAAAGCTCCTCTCGGTCGTAATACAGCCCCGAGGGGTTGTTGGGGTTGACCAGCAGCAGCGCGTCGGGCGGATAGGGCAGGCGCTCGAGGGCCTCGACGGACACCTTGAAGCCGGCCTCCGGCCGGGCGTCGAGCATCTGCAGGGTCGCGTCCGAGAGCTGGATGAGGGACGGGAAGACGCCGTAGTGGCCGCGGGGCAGGGCCACGGTCACGTGGGAGCGCCCCGACCGGCGGGCCACGGCCCGGATGGCGTCCCCCAGGAGTGGAATGACGCCTTGCCCGAGCACCAGCTCGCCCGGCTCGTAGACGAGTTGCCGGGTCTCCTTGAGGTAGGCGGCGATCGCGGCCTTGGTCTGCTCCTCGAGGGTGGGGCCTGGCCGATCGAACAGCCCCTTGAGGAGGCCAAGCACCAGCCGCTGCGGGATCGGGAGCTCGTTCTCGCCGTAGTCGAGCCGGATCTCCGCCGCGGACTCCGGGACCTCCTCGAAGGCGGGGGCGTCGTTGGCCAGGATGATCCGGTTGCTGTAGCGGAAGGGGCGCCGGGCGGCGGTGGGGCGCGCGGCCGGAGCGGTGCCCCCCTGCGGCACGATGGAGAAGGCGAGGGCCTCTTCGACCCGCTTCAGGAAGTACTCCTCGACCACCCAGGAGAGGCGCGAGTAGGTGACCTCCGCCATGATGGCCAGGTCGTGCATCAGCTCGCGGTCGGCATGGGCGACGAGGGTGGCCGCGAAGGAGGGGAAGGTCTCCGGGGCCCCGATCTCGGCCAGGACGATGGCCTCGTGCATGAGGCCTTCGCGGTTCAGGAAGTCGAGCACGTCGTTGGCGGGCGCCTCTTGCCGCAGGACCAGCTGGTCCGTCTCGTCCAACAGGACGGCGGTCTGGGGCGTCTCGAGCATGCGCCGCAGGCTGGACCAGTTCTTGCGCTCGCGGTCGGCGATCGCCACCAGGGCCACCTTGGGCGAGAAGCGGCAGATGAGCTGGTGGATCTCCTCGAG
>DATNQJ010000187.1:0-5610 GCA_036704085.1 Stenomitos sp. | reverse complement strand
CGGGCGAGCTCATCGATCTGGCGGCCGTGCAGCATGGCGGCGTGGCGGTGCTCGCCAACGACATGTTCTTCAGTCACCGCAACAACCTGCTCATGCCGGGCCGTGCCGAGAACATGGGCGACGGCTGGGAGACCAAGCGCAAGCGCGGTCCCGGTAACGACTGGGTCATCATCCGGCTCGGGGCGCCCGGCGTCATCTCGTCGGCCGAGATCGACACCAACCACTTCAAGGGGAACTACCCCGACAGCTGCTCCCTCGAAGGGGCCTACCTCGGGGACGTGCCGGCGGACTTCCTGACCAGCCGCAGCATCGAGTGGACGGAGCTCTTGCCCCAGATCAGGCTTCAGGCTCACACGCGGCACTACTTCGAGAAGGAGCTGCACATGGTGGGCCCCTTCACGCACATCCGGATGAACATCTTCCCGGATGGCGGCATCAGCCGCCTGCGGCTCTTCGGCCGCGTCGCCGAGAAGGTGGTCGGAGGCCGGCCGTCGTTCGAGCGGGTGCTGGAAGGACAGGAGCCCCGATGACCCTCGAAACCTTCAATCAACTGGAGAAGCAGCAGGCCATCGAGGAGCTGATGCGATGCTGCGGTTCCATGCGCTGGGCCACCATCATGGCCTCCTCCCGGCCGTTCCGGTCGGTGCAGGATCTCTACGAGGCTGCCGATCGGGTCTGGGAGTCGTTGACCCGCGAGGACTGGCTGGAGGCCTTCGGCCACCATCCCCGGATCGGGGACGTGGAGAGCCTGCGGACCAAGTTCGCGACCACGCGCGCCTGGGCCTCCAACGAGCAGGCCGGCGCGGCGGTGGCGACCGAGGAGGTACTCGCGGCGCTGGCCGAGGGTAACCGTGCCTACGAGGAGCGCTTCGGCTACCTCTTCATCATCTGTGCGACGGGGAAGAGCGCGGACGAGATGCTCGCCTTGCTGCGCGATCGCCTGGGCAATGACCCTCATGCCGAGCTGAGCGTGGCCGCCCGCGAGCAAAGCAAGATCACCCGCTTGAGATTGGAGAAGCTTCTGTCCCATGACTAGCCCGATCACGACCCATGTCCTGGACACCATGCAGGGCAAGCCCGCCGCGGGCGTGCCGATCGCCCTGGATCACCTCGATGCCTCGGGCGTCTGGGTCGAGCTGGCGCGCGGCGTCACGGACTCGGACGGCCGGATCCGGGACCTGCTGCCCGGTGGGCGGTTTCTCTCGGCCGGTACCTACCGGATGAACTTCGAGACGGCGAGCTACTTCGAGGCGAGCGGGGTGAAGGGCTTCTATCCCTCGGTGCCCGTGATCTTCGAGCTACAGCAGCCGGGGGAGCACTACCACATCCCGTTGCTCTTGAGTCCCTATGGGTACTCGACGTACCGGGGAAGCTAGTTCAGCCACAGGAGCTGGTTGGATCTGGGAGCGGCATGAGCCATTTTTCGGAAAAAGGTTCGCCGCTCCTGTCATTCCGGCGCAGGCCAGAATCCACCGTCGCCCACTTGAAGCTGTTGTCGTCGCGCCCTGCGGTGGACACCGGCCTGCGCCGGTGTGACGGAAGCCTTAGCCAACGACGCTAAACGAGGCTCACCTGGCTCTAGTTCCCAGCCCGAACCGCCTGGCCATCCCTGAACTGATAGGCCGACTGGACCACGTGCCGGCGCACCTTGCGTGAGGTCGTGAGCGGCAGCGCCTCCTCGATCACCTCGAAGCGCTTGAGCCGCTTGTAGTCCGCCACGCCGCGCGACAGCCGGACCAGCTCCTTCCCGATCAGGTCGCTCACCGCCTTGGGTGTCGTCGCCTCCGGATGCTGGGCCTCGAGCACCTTGCGGTTCGGCACGATGACCCCGAAGGGGAACTCGCTGCCGTCCGCCTCGGTGCCCGTGATGATGCACAGCTCCTGAATGAGGTCGCTCTTGAGGTAATGCAGCTCGACGTCCTCGGGGTAGAGGTTCTTGCCGCTGGGCAGCACGATGACGTGCTTCGAGCGGCCCATGAGGTGCAGGTTGCCCCGCTCATCCAGGCACCCGAGGTCTCGGGTATTCAGCCACCCGTCCTCCAGCACCTCGGCCGTTCCTTCCGGGTTCCGGTAGTAGCCCCGCATGACGTGTGGGCCCCTGATCAGCACCTCACCGATCCCCTCCGCGTTCGGGTTCCGGACGCGGATCTCGACGCCGCGCAGGGGCTTGCCCACCCCGTCACCGGGACGCCAGGGAGTGGGAGTCAGGGTCGAGACGGGGGCCGTCTCGGTCAACCCGTAACCGTTCAGCACCGTGACCCCGAGGGCGTAGAAGAACTCGGCCGAGTCGGGGTTGAGGGCGGCTCCCCCCGCGATGATCGCCCGCAGCGGCCCCAGTTGCCTCAGGATGGGGGCGCAGAGGCGACGCGAGACGTGGACGCCGAGCCAGGGCCGCAAGAAGCCGGAGAGCCGAATCAGCGTCCGGGCGATCCGGGTGCGCACGGGCGGTTGCGCCTCGATCCGCTCCTGGATGCCGCGCGCCAGGTGATCGATCACGAGGGGAACGGCCGGAAGCGCCGTCACCCGGGTGTCGCGCATGGTCGCCACGATGCTGTCCGGCTTGAGGCTCAAGGGGAAGGTCGCCGGGACGCCCGAAAGGAGCATGATGAGCAGGCAGGTGAACGCGTAGGCGTGGTGCAGAGGCAGGAGCGCGAAGACGTTGTCGCCGGGCAGCACATAGAGCACCTCGGCACAGCGTCCGGCATCGAACAGCAGGTTCTCATGCGTGAGCATCACGCCCTTGGGGCTGCCCGTCGTGCCGGAGGTGTAGAGGATGCTGGCCGTCTCCGCCGCCTCGGGCGGGACCGGGAAGGGCTCGTCGGCCTCACGCTCGAACTCGTCTACCGTCAGGCCGATGACCGGTTGACCCTCACCCAGGGCCTTGGTGACGAGCCCGATCAGCCGTTCGCCCGCAAATGCCCCCCGTGCCTCGCAATGGCCCAGGAGGTGACAAAGCTCCTCTTCGCTCAGTTGCGGATCCAGGGGCACGGCGATCGCCCCCACCGAGACGATCGCAAAGTAGGCCATCACCCACTCGGGCGAGTTGTCACCGATGAGAGCCAGGCGATCGCCCGGCTGCAGGCCCATCTCGCCGAGCCGCTGGGCCATGGCCCACACGCGCCGCGCGAACGAGCGGTAGCTCCACTGGCGGTAGCTCCCCCCACGCTGGATCTGCAGGGCGGACAGATCCCCATAGGCCCGTTCGAGCCTCAGGGACAGGAGCCCCAGGTGTCCGATCGGCTCCTGGAGGAGCTGGGTGCCTGGAAACGTACCCCTGGGATTCACGGGGCGACGTGTCCTGCTGCCGTCAGGTTCTTGTAGATTTCCATGTAGTGGCGCTTCCGGCGGGCGTACACCTGCTCGTTGTACAGCTCGGCGAACAGGAACATCAGGCCCTCTTCGAGCTCCCGCACCGACATGTGCTTGGGCCGGAAGTTCACGTCGAAGAGCGTGCAGCGGTCCCAGTACGCGTCCTGGAGGAGACGCCCTTCGGCCTTGAGCCGGTGGTAGAGGCGCGTGTTCGGGAACGGCGTGAGGACCGTGACCTGGCTTTCGAGCAGGTTCGAGTCCAGGATGAAGTCCCGGACCGTCTCGAAGGTGTCCGGAGTGTCGCCGTCCAGGCCCAGGATGAAGCAGCCGTTGACCGTGATGCCCTTGGACTGGATGGCCTCGATGGACTTGCGGTAGCCGTCGAGCCGCTTGCGCTTCCAGCTCGCGCGGTCGATGCCGTCCAGGTTCTCGGGGGCCACGCTCTCGAAGCCGATGAGGATCTGCTGGCAGCCGCTCTTGGCAAGGAGATCGAGCAGCTCGGGGTCATCGGCGACCGAGATGTCGGTCTCGGTGAACCAGCGGATGTTGCGATCGCCCATCTCGCGCAGGAAGCGCTTGGCCCAGTCCTTGTTGACGAAGGTGTTGTCGTCCGCCAGCTCGATGAAGGGGTTGGTCCAGACCGCCTCGATGGCGTCGATCTCGCGCATCACTTGCTCCACCGGCTTGATGCGGTAGCGGCCGTAGATCTTGGAGGCGGCGCAGAATTCGCAGTCGAGCGGACAGCCCCGGGTGGTCTGGACCGTCAGCCGGTTGTAGCGCTCGATGTCGAGCAGGTCATAGCGGGGGATGGGCGTGGTCGAAATATCGTAGGAGCCCGGCTTCGCCTCGCGGTAGAAGGGCTTGAGTTGGCCCTTCCTCGCATCCTCGAGGATGAGGGGCCACTGCGACTCGCCCTCGCCCACGCAGACGGCGTCCGCGTGCGCCTTGGCCTCCTCGGGCATCAGCATGGCGTGGAGTCCCCCGATGACCACCGGGATCCCCGCCGCGCGGTACCGGTCGGCGAGCTCGTAGCACTCGTAGGCCATGGCCGTGAAGGTCGACATGCCGATCAGATCGAAGTCCGTCCGCATACCATGCAGGTGGATGTCGGCCACCTCGAGGTACTCCACCTCCACGTCCGCCGGGGTGACCGCGGCGAGCGTGAGCATGGCGAGGCTCGGGAGCGAGGCGATGACCTTGCCGCGCTGCACGAACCCAGGCAGACTGACGCCCAGGGCAGCGAGCTCTTCGGAGCGCACCCGCACCCCGCTCATCGAGATCAGACCGACGCGCATGTTAGGCCTCCTTGACGACTCCGTCCGAGTGGCGGGCCCGCTCGATGGCCTCGACGATGCGGCCCAGCGTGTTGAGGTGCAACAGCTCGTGGTCCGGGATCGTGATGCCGTAGCGCTGTTCCAGCAACGCCAGGAGCTTCAGGCCCTCAAGGGAATCGATGCCGTACTCCATGAAGAGGTCGCCGTCGAGCTCGATGGCCTGGGGATCCACCTTGGCGCTCTTGGCGATGAGCGGACGAATCTCTTCCAGCAGCTGGTCCATACCGTTTCCCTTTACTTGAGCAGGTAGCCCGAGGCGATGATCAGGTTGCCGATGAGGATCGCCGACGCCGGCAGGCCCAGGAGAATCTTGACGGGCCGGTAGAAGGCCGCCGTCATGCACAGGATGGGCACGCCCACGCCGCCGAAGATCATGGCGTAGGAGCCGACGAGCTTCCAGGTCGTGTCGAGCGACGTGGCATCGATGTACTGGCCGAAGAGGATGTTCAGGACGGGCAGCATGATGAAGGCCACGTGGCCCAGTCGGATCAGGCGCCGGGGCACCGAGTTGTAGCCATCCAGCCAGGTAGGCCCTTCCTTGAGGGTGTTGAGTCCGAACTGCTCGGCCTTGAGGCCCATCAGGAGCCCGGTGATGAAGCCCATGTTCATCCAGACCCAACCGAACACGATGTTGAGATAGCCTACGGGGTGGGCGTCCAAGTCAAACCGTCCTTTGGCGCATGCAGGGGGGCTGCGTCAGGTATTCCCTGCTGGTCGGGAGACCAAACGACCCTTCTTTCGTCCGGAGTTCGCTCAGTCCCGCTCGGCTCGCAGGGGCGCGTCGCAACAACGAGGGGGGACCTGCCGGCAGGTCCCCCCAGTGTCCTTATTGACCGTACTTCTCCTTGAGGAGGTCGTCCGTCTTCTCGAACTTGAAGCCTTCCTTCTGCAACCGTTCGATCGTGTCGTCCAGCACGCGGACCGACTGCGGGTGGATGTCGTGGAAGAGGATGACGCCGCCGCGTAC
>DATNQJ010000186.1:0-4033 GCA_036704085.1 Stenomitos sp. | reverse complement strand
GCAACGAGCGCGACGGGGACGTGACCCTGCGCAAGGCCCTCGAGCGCTCGAACAACGTCGTGGCCGTCAAGCTGCTCAGCCGCGTCGGCATCGAGCCAGTCATCGAGAACGCGCACCGCCTCGGCATCCAGAGCCCGCTCGGCGCGAACCTCTCGCTGGCCCTCGGTAGCTCGGAGGTCACGCCGCTCGAGCTCGCCAGCGCCTACAGCGTCTTCGCTGCCGACGGCATGCGCTGTGAGCCGCAGGCCTACAGCGTCGTGGAGGATCGGGCCGGGATGGTGGTCGAGCGGAACGACCCCCGCCCCGTGCGGGTCTTCGACGCGGATCCCATCCGGACCCTCAACGATGTCATGATGGGCGTCGTCCGCTGGGGCACGGGCGCGGCGGCCAACATCGGCCGCCCGGCCGCAGGAAAGACCGGGACGACCTCGGACCATCGCGACGCCTGGTTCGTGGGCTACACCCCGGATCTGGTGGGCCTCGTCTGGGTCGGAAACGACGACAACTCCAAGATGGTGGGCGGCACCACGGGTGGCGGCGTTTGCGCCCCGCTCTGGGGAAAGCTCATGAGCTTCGCCCTGAATTCGGCGAGCCCCTCCGCCTTCCCCCTGCCCAAGGAAGCCACGGTCCCCAAGGCCCCCAAGGCGGGTCAGGCGTCCCGTTCGACCGGAGTGACCGACTTCTACGTTCCGGGTGGCGACGCGGACCCCGCCAAGAAGCCCAAGATCACCCTGCCCGATCCGGAAAGCGTCCGGCACGACGGGGATGCGGCGTCTTCCAGCAGTGGCGCCGACGGCGACGCTTCCCAGATCCTCCAAGACATGCAATAGTGTCTCGGTGGCCCGCTGGGGCCCTGGAGAGGCATGGCACGTGAAAGACCACTGGTACGTCGCCGCCGAGTCGGCCGAACTCAAGGGGAAGCCCCTGGCCCGGATGATAGACGGGGAGCCCCTCGTCCTGTTTCGTGAGGCATCGGGTCAGGTGGGAGTGCTGCGCGATCGCTGCTCGCACCGCAACGTGCAGCTCTCGCGCGGCTGGGTCAAGGACGGCTGTCTGACCTGCCCCTATCACGGCTGGAAGTTCGATGCCGACGGACAGTGCGTGCAGATTCCGGCGCTCTGCGCCGACGATCCGCTGCCCAAGAAGAGCGCCGTCCCGAGCTATCCGGTCATCGAGCAGCAGGGCTATATCTGGGTCTATCTAGGCGAGGGCACGCCGCGATCGGCGGCCCCCTTCACCCTCCCGCACATGGTGGAGCCCGGCTGGGCGTGGGTCCGCCTCAAGGCGACGGTGCGCAACCACGTGGACAACGTGATCGAGAACTTCATCGATTGTCCGCACACGGGGTTCATCCACGGGGGCCTGTTCCGGAGCGAGCCGGACCATACGGTCGAGACCGTGGTGCGTACCCGCGAGGACGGCATCGACATCGAGATCGACGAGGAGGCCAAGACCAACAGCCTGCTCGGTCGCTTGATCCTGGCGCCGGGCGAGCAGGTCAAGCACGTCGACTCGTTCCACATGCCGTCCATCGTGTCGGTCCGCTACGCGTTCGGGCCCAAGCGCGAGGTGGTCGGCTACCAGATCTGCACGCCGGTCAACGAGTTCGAGACCGAGGTCTACGTGCATGTCACCTGGCGCCTGGGCTGGCTCGCCCCCCTCATCAAGCCCTTCGTCTCGCTGGTCGGCCGCAAGGTGCTCGACCAGGACCTCTGGATCCTCGAGAACCAGGCGGAACAGATCCGCAAGTATGGCGCCGGTTTCTGCTCGACCGGGGCCGATACGGCCAACATGTGGATCCGGAACTTCCGCCGCCGCGCCCAGGAGGGCGGAACCGGGAATCAACCGGGACTCGAGACCAAGGTCAAATTCCGCCTGTAAGGGCCCCGGTTCGGTCGCCTCTTGTCTCAGTTCCGTTCAGGGGCGCTTTCGGCCGCGTCGTGGGCCAAGGAGGTGAAGAAGCCTTCCTTGGCGAGTTCGCGCGCGACCTGCTGGAGCTGGTGGTGATAGAGCAGGCGAACGAAGTCCTCGGCCAGCGGCATGAGCTCTCGGCCCTCGGCGCTGGGTTGACTGGACTTGGCGTCGCTGAAGAGCCTGCGGATGAACAGCGTCAGCTGCGTCCGCGCCAGCTGGGCGGCGGTCTCGCGGAGGGGCTCCAGGTCGGCGGGGGTGATGCCGTAGGAGCCGAAGGTGCCCACCAGCTCGGCCAGCTTGCAGGCGTCTTCGTCGTAGAGGAGCACCGTGTCCCCCTCATTGAAGGGGGCGAGCAGGCCGGCTTCCTCCATGGCGGAGACCTGCAGGGCGCTCAGCCCGGTCTTCTGGAGCAACGCCTCCAGGTCGAGCGGGACGAAGCCCTGGCTGTAACCCAGAGGCCGATAGAGCCATTCGTTGTCCTCCAGGTGGCTGGCGATCTCCTCGTTCGAGAGGCCCGAGCGCAAGTAGCGCTTGATGGCGTCGATGCTGAAGTAGCGCTTGCTCTGAAGCCGCTTGATGAGGCGAAGGCGGGTGACGTCCTCGTCGTCGTAGACGCGATGGCCGCCCTCGGTGCGTCGCGGGGTCACGAGGCCTTGCTTTTCCCAATAGCGGAGGTTCGAGGCCGTGATCGGGAACTCCGATTGCAGCAGCTCGACGACCTCCTGGATCGTGTAGCTGCCGTCTCGCTTCGGGGGCATGGCTCCTCCTGAACTTAAACTTGAACCGATTGACAGCTCCAACTTATATCGATAAGGTTAAACCTGTCAATTGACTGGGTTCAAGTTTAAGGTTTCAGGCCTGAGGGCCGGAGAGGAGTCGACATGGAGGCCACCGCAGCCGGGGCGCCAAAGCACCCCATGCTCCTGACGGTGCTGTTCGTCGGGGTATTGATGGGGGCGCTGGACATCGCGATCGTTGGACCGGCTATGCCCGCGATCCAGGCCCAGTTCGGCGTGGATGACCGGGCAATGTCCGGGATCTTCAGCATTTACGTGCTCTTCAACCTGATAGGCACGCCCTTGATGGCCAAGCTTTCGGATCGCTTCGGGCGCCGCAGCGTCTACACCCTCGCCGTCCTGCTGTTCGCGCTGGGATCCCTGCTCGTCGCGGTCTCGCCCAGCTTCGGGATGCTGCTCGGCGGCCGGGCCCTGCAGGCTTTCGGCGCGGGCGGGGTCTTCCCGGTCGCAAGCGCGGTGGTTGGAGACGTCTACCCGCCCGAGAAGCGCGGGGGGCCGCTCGGCATGATCGGGGCGGTGTTCGGCCTGGCGTTCCTCGTCGGGCCTCCGCTGGGGGCTGGCCTCTTGCGGTTCGGGTGGCACTGGCTGTTCCTTATCAACCTTCCCATCGCTCTGGCGGTGATGGCGATGGGCTGGAAGGTCCTGCCGATTAAGCGTTCAAGTGACTTGAAGCCTTTCGACCGCGTGGGGATGGCGTTGCTCACCGTCATGCTGAGCGCGCTGGTCTACGGCGTGACCCACCTCAACACCTCCGACTGGGCCATGAGCCTGCGGTCGCTCCAGGTGTTGCCCTTCCTCTTGGTGGCCGCCGCGTTGATTCCCCTGTTCTGGAAGGCCGAACGGCGCGCCATCGATCCGATCCTGACGCCCGCGCTCTTCCAGTCGCGCCAGGTGGTGCTCGCGGTGTCGTTCGCCGCGATCGCGGGCCTCGGCGAGGCCGGGATGGTCTTCTTGCCCAAGCTCGCCGCCTCCGAGCTCGGCATGCCGTTGACCCAGGCGAGCTTCATGATGATGCCGGTGGTCCTCGCCATGGCGGTCGGCGCCCCGGTGGGCGGCCGACTGCTCGACCGGATCGGGTCGAAGGCCGTCGTCCTGCCTGGGCTCGCCATCCTCGCTGCTGGCATGGGGGTGTTCGGCTTGGCGGGGCCCTCGCGGTACTCCTTCATCGCGGCAGGCGCCCTGGTGGGCCTCGGTCTTGCGGCGCTGCTCGGTGCTCCGCTTCGCTACATCCTCTTGAACGAGACGGGCGAGGACAACAAGGCCAGTGCCCAGGCCCTCCTGACCACCTTCACGAGTGTCGGGCAGCTGCTGAGCGGGGCCTT
>DATNQJ010000185.1:0-7607 GCA_036704085.1 Stenomitos sp. | reverse complement strand
ACCTCAGCGATCGTCACGACCAGCTGCAGCAGGCGCACGACGAGCAGGTGCGCCTCAACCAGCAGAAGTCCGACCTCCTGAACATGATCAGCCACGAGATCCGCACGCCGCTCACGGCGCTCCTGGGCTACGGCGAGTTCCTCGAGGAGGGGACCTACGGTCCGCTCAACGCGGAGCAGCTGGAGGTGCTGCACAAGATGGTGCAGAGCGGCAAGGACCTCCTGCTCCTGCTCAACAACCTGCTCGACATGTCGCGCCTCGAGGCGGGGCGCCTCACCCTGGATCGGCAGCCCACCCCTCTCTCGGAGCTCATCCACCACGCGGTGGACCAGGTCGCCTTTCTCGCGGAGCGGCGCGAGCTCACGCTCGACATCTGTTGCGTACCGCCGGATCTACCCCTGGTGTGGGTGGACCCCATCCGGATCATCCAGGTACTCGTCAACTTGCTCGGAAACGCCATCCGCTTCACCGAGCCGCACGGTACCATCACCATTGGCGCCGATCTCAAGGGCGAGATGGTCGAGGTCTGGGTGCGCGACACCGGGATCGGCATCTCCCCCGAGGCCCAGCAGCGCCTGTTCCAGCGCTTCAGCCAGGTGGAGAGCGTTCGCCGTTACGGCGGGACGGGGCTCGGCCTGGCCATCACCAAGGAGCTGCTGGCCCTGCACGGAGGCACCATCTCGGTCGAGAGCGAGGTGGGCAAGGGGGCCACGTTCCGCTTCACGCTGCCGGTCTGGAACGAAGCGGACCACCCGGACGTCGGCTAGGGGCAGAAGAGGCGGTAAAGGGGCGGGCCGAGCAGGATCACGCCGACGACGATGGCGTTGAGCGCGGCGGCCATCACGGCGCCGGCCGCCACGTCCTTGGCCGCCTTGGCGAGCGGGTGGCGGCGGTGGGTGGCGAGATCGACCGCGTTCTCGATGGCGGTGTTGAACATCTCGCAGATGACCACGAGGCTCGCGGCCACCGCGATGAGGGCCAGCTGCAGGGGCGGCAGCTGGAGCCCCACCGCGACGGCGAAGACGGCGATGCCGCTCACCGTGTGGATGCGCATGTTGCGCTGGGTGCGGAGCATGAAGTAGATGCCCGCCGAGGCGTACTTGAAGCTCGCCAGCAGGCTATGCGCCTTGAACCTCAAGCCTGCTCCTCCCGGCCCAGGCCCACGGCCGCGAGCAGCTCACGCTGCCGGGCGCGCATCTCCGTCTCCTCCTCGGGCGTCATGTGGTCGTAGCCCAGGAGGTGCAGGATGCCGTGCGCGAGCAAGAACCCGAGCTCCCGGTCGAAGCCGTGGCCGTACTCATGGGCCTGGCGCTCGGTGGTGTCCAGGGAGACGACGACGTCGCCCAGGGGATAGGGCAGGGGCTCGGGCGGGAGCTCCTCGTCCGGCTCGAACTGGGGGAAGCTCAGGACGTCGGTGGGGCGATCCACGTCCCGGTGCTCGCGGTTGAGCGCGTGGATGGTCGCGTCGTCGACGAAGGTCACCGAGATCTCGGCGCGCGGCTCGACGCCCGCGGCCTCGAGCATGCCGGTGATGACGTCCTGCCAGTGGGCGAGATCCAGGTCTCGCTCGGTCTCGTTAACGAGCTGGATGTCCAACTTTCTTTCCTTCGTGCTTCTTGGAGCCCAGGTCGTTGAGCAGCTGATCGGGGTACTCGATCCGCTGGTGATAGAGGCCCTGCGTGATCCGGATGAAGGTCTGGGCGACGATCTCGAGCTCCTGCAGGGTCAGCGGGCTCTCGGAGAGCTCGCCGTCGGCCAGGCGCTTGCTGATGATCCGGCGCACCGTCGCCTCGATCTGTTCCACCGTGGGGCTCTTGAGGGTCCGCATGGTGGCCTCGGTGATGTCCGCGAGCATGACGATGGCCTGCTCCTTGGTCCAGGGGCGCGGCCCGGGATAGCGGAAGCCTTCCTCGGCCACGGCGTCAGGCCCTTCGGCCTGACCCGCCTGGTGGAAGAAGAAGCTCACCAGGCTCTTGCCGTGGTGCGTGATGATGAAGTCCGAGATGTCCTTGGGCAGGCGGTGCGCCCGCGCCAGCTCCATCCCCTCCTCGACGTGCGCGATGATCACGCGGGCCGACAGGCGCGGGTTGAGCTTGTCGTGGGCGTTGTCGAGGCCCAGCTGGTTCTCGACGAAGAAGATGGGACGCTTGGTCTTGCCGATGTCGTGGTAGTAGGCGCCGACGCGGACCAACAGGGCGTCCGCGCCGATGGACTCGGCCGCGGCCTCGGCGAGGTTGCCCACCATGATCGAGTGGTGGTACGTGCCGGGCGCCTTGGTGAGCACCAGGCGCAAGAGGGGCTGGGCGGGGTTGGCGAGCTCCAGGAGCTTGAACGGGGTGACGATGTCGAAGATGGCCTCGAAGTAGGGCAGGATGCCCACGGCGAGCACCGCCGAGCCGACGCCGCCCACCGCGCCCCAGGCCGCCTTGATGCCCCACTCGCGGATCTCGGTCGCCCCGCCGCCACCCGAGAGCGCCCCCAGGGCGAGGATGAGCGCCACGTTGGCGAGGCTCGCGAACAGGCCCGCCCGCGCCAGGTCCGCGCGCGCCCGGATCCGGTGCACGGCGAAGACCGCCGCCACCGCGCCGCCGATCTGCACCAGGACGGCGCCCGCGCCCTCGAGGGCGGACGGGGCGCCCGCGCCCAGGGTGGCCCCTGCGGTCAGCGCCATCAGGAGCACGGTGAAGAGGGCGATGCGCGGGTTGAGGAAGACCGCCATGAGGATGGCCGCGGCCGGCATGGGCGACAGGTAGGCCGACGCCTTCAGGAGCTCGAGCACCCAGACGGCCGAGAAGACCATGAGGGTGATGAGCGCGAGCACGTAGAGGCGTCGCGGCTCGCGGATGAGATCGGGCTCGAACAGCCGGAGGTAGCCGGTGTACAGGCTGACGATGGTGGCCACGGCGATGACGACGCCGAGGGCCGGCACGTAGGCGGAGGGATGGGCTGTGGCCGTCGGCATCCAGGCCGCATGGATCTGGAGCAGCAGGATCACGAGCGCGATGCCCGTGCCCCAGGCGGCGATCGCCTGGTGCGTCTCGATCCGTTGCAGTCTGGCGTGGAGCGCTTCGGGGATGCGCTCGCCGACGCTAGTGCGCAGCTTGTCGAGCGTGAGCTGAATCATGGAGCCTCTTTGCCTCGTAGGACTCATAGGCGGACACGATCTTGCGGACCAGATCGTGCCGGACCACGTCGGCTTGGGTGAACTTGACGAAGTCGATGTCGGGGATGCCGCCCAACAGGTGCTCGATGTCCTTGAGCCCCGAGACCTTGCCGCGCGGCAGGTCCGTCTGGGTGGCGTCGCCGGTGACGACGACCTTGGAGCCGAAGCCGATGCGCGTCAGGAACATCTTCATCTGCTCCGGAGTGGTGTTCTGGGCCTCGTCGAGGATGATGAAGGCGTCGTTGAGCGTGCGGCCCCGCATGTAGGCGAGCGGCGCGATCTCGATGGTGCCCCGCTCGAGGAACTTCTGGAACCGCTCCACGTCGAGCATCTCGTAGAGGGCGTCGTAGAGGGGCCGGAAGTAGGGATCGACCTTGGCCTGGAAGTCGCCAGGCAAGTAGCCCAGGCTCTCGCCGGCCTCGACCGCCGGACGGGTCAGGATGAGGCGGCTCACGCGCTTCTCGCGCAGGGCCTGGACGGCCATGGCGACCGCGAGGAAGCTCTTGCCGGTGCCTGCGGGCCCGAGGCCGAAGGTCAGGGTGTTCTGGTGGATGGCCTGGACGTAGGCCTTCTGGTGCAGGGTCTTGGCCCGGATGGGCTTGCCGCGCTGGGTGGTGACGATGGTCTCGGTGTAGAGCGACCCGATGGCCGCCTCCGGATTCGTTCGCAGCTGCTGCAGCGCGTAGGTGAGCTCGGAGGCCTTGAGGGCCTGCTTGTCCTGCCAGGAGTCCAGCTCGGCGAAGAGCCGGCGGCCCAGCTCGACCGCCTCGTCGGCGCCGACGAGGATGAGCTCGTCACCGCGCATGGTGGCCAGGATCCCCAGTTCGGTCTCCACCAGCCGGAGGTTCTCCTCGTTGGTGCCGGTGAGCAGCAACGCGCTGTGGTGGTCTTTCAGGGGAATGCGGATCTCCGTGGGCATGCAATCTCTCTAGGGCCGAAGGCCGGGGGTCTATCCCGCATGATACCAGAAAAAGCAGCACGGAGCCCACGTCGTGGGCTCCGTGCAGTCGAACTAGGCCAGTGGACTAGCTGCGGCGCTTGCGAGCAGCCTCCGACTTGCGCTTGCGGCGCACGCTGGGCTTCTCGTAGCGCTCACGGCGCTTGATCTCCGAAAGGATACCGGCCTTCTGAATCTTCTTCTTGAAACGCTTGAGGGCGCTCTCGATCGACTCGTTTTCGCCGAGACGAACTTCTGCCAAGGAATTTCACCCCCTCTGAAAATGAAACTACTGGGCTCGGCGCCCAGAGGGATCGATCTTAACCGAGGAGACGGGAAAAGGCAACTCCTTTCGATCTCCGAGTCGGAGATCCGGCGCTCGTTACCCGGGCGGCCACTGCATGGCGCGTCCTCCGAGGACGTGCCAGTGCAGGTGCGGCACCGATTGCTGGGCGTCCCGGCCGATGTTGGTCACCACGCGGTAGCCGCTCTCGGCGATGCCCTCCTGCTTGGCGACCGCGTTGACGGCCTCCGTCAGGTGGTGGCAGGTGTCGCCGGAGAGCTCGGCGAGGCTCGGGATGTGGCGGCGCGGGATGACCAGGACGTGCACCGGCGCCTGCGGGTCGATGTCCCGGAAGGCGACGGTGTGCTCGTCCTGGTACACGATCTGGGCCGGGATGGCCCCTTCGACGATCTTGCAGAACAGGCAGTCGGACATGGCGTGGTTCCTTGCTAGAACGAGGGCGACGGTGGGGGGCTAGTGCCTGGGCGTGGGCGAGGGCGAGGGAGTCGGAGCCGGCACCGCCTGGATCTTGTAGCTGCGCAGGGGCGGGGCCTCGATGTGGGTGACCCCCTCGGGCATGCGGTTCCGTTCCACGGTGACCCCGCGGATCGGCAGGCCCGGGTTGGGGCTCGGCTCGGCGGCCATGGCGGGGGCCGCCGCGACCAGGGTGGAAGCGATCACAATCGCAGACAGCATGGAGTTATCCCTCTCGAACCATAAGGGCCGACAACCGGACGGGCACGAGCATGCTCTGCCGCCCTTCGACGGGCAGGACGATCTTGGTGGACTGGGCGAACTGGTTCTTGCGAACCGTCGCGAGGATTTCGTACTTGCCGGGCTGGACGCCACGGACGGTGATGGGCACGACGGTCTTGCCGCGCTTCAAGGAGCCTTCCCAGCTGATGCTCTGGGCCTGGACGGGCTGGTTGTTGGCATCGAGGAACTGCAGGCCCTTGGGCAGGTCGATGGTGAAGGTGACCTTGTCGACGTCGGAGGCGACGTCGAAGCCGATGTTGACGCTGGTGGGGGTGGCCACCGACACCGCGGCCGTCTGGATGCTCGGAAGCGGGGTCTGGGTGCGCATCACCACGGTGCCGACCGTCAACAGCAGGGCGGCGGCGACCGCGCCGGCGGCGATGCTCGGCCAGTTGATGATGCGCGCGACCCGACCCAGCACGCGGCGCTCCTCGGGAGCACTCGTCGGCACGGGCTCAGCCTCGAGGCGGGTGCGGATCCGATCCATCAGGTCGGCGGGCGCCTCGGGGGCCTTGCGGCTCCGGAGCATGGCGACCACGGCCTTGATCTCGGCGAGATGCTCGGTGCAGGCCGGGCACGTGGCGAGGTGCTGGGCGATCGCCTCGCGCGGCACGTCGACATCCGCCGGGTCGAGATAGTCTGACAGGTGATCTTGAATCTGCTCGCAGGTCATAGTTGCCTCTATCCGCCTTGCAGCTCGCCCGGGAGGTACCCGGCGAGTTTCGACTTCTGCCCCATCAGGCGCTGCCTGAGGGTCTCACGGGCCCGGTTGAGCCGGCTCTTGACCGTCCCGAGGTTGATGTCCAGCAGGGCGGCGATCTCCTCGTAGCTGTAGCCCTCGATGTCGTAGAGCACCAGGGGCTCGCGCAGCTTGTCGGAGAGGGTGTCGATGGCTTCGGCCATGAGGCCCTGCAGTTCGTTTTGCTCGGTGGGCTGGTCGAGACTGGGGCCGAGCGTCTCGGGCAGGATCTCGGTGGCCTCCTCGTGCTTGCGGACCGCGCGCTTGAGCTCGTCAAGGGCACAGTTGCGCACGATGCGGCCGACCCAGGTGGCGAAGCCGGCCTGCTGCCGGAACGACGCCATCGAGCGATAGGCCTTGATCATGGCCTCCTGGACGATGTCGGCGGCGTCGTCCTGGTTGCCCATCATCTGATAGGCCAAGCCGTAGAAGCGGTTGAGGTGGGGGGCGATGAGCCGCTCGAAGGCAGCCTTGTCCCCCGCCTGGGCCCGTCGCAACAGCTCTGGCTCCTCTGCGGAGTTGGCCACGCCGTGTCCTTTCGTGACAGGTGTTGAGGGGGTAGAAGAAGCCTTCATTCTACCGGACTCAACCTCCCCCCACAACCGGGATGACGGGCGGGCAAAGGTAAGCGCATCGGATCCAATCATGGGGTCCCTCGTCTTGCTTGTACCGTTCCACCTTCTCTGACGACGGCGGGCCCCGACATGTTCGATCCGCCGCACCGGCCGGTCCTGGGCCCCAGGGGCGTGATATAATGAGGTGTTTCCCAGCATGACTCGAAGGGGCGCTAAGTGGCGCCTGCAACACAGAAAGGGGCGACCGATGCGCGGCGGAATGGGCGGTATGGGCGGCATGGACATGCAGAAGCTCATGAAACAGGCTCAGAAGATGCAGGAGGACCTGCTCAAGGCCCAGGAGAACCTCGGCTCGCAGACGGTCGAAGGCACCTCGGGCGGCGGTGCGGTGACGGTGGTGGCCAACGGCCACAAGGAGATCACGGCGGTGCGCATCAAGCCCGAAGCGGTCGATCCGGAAGACATCGAGACCCTCGAGGACCTCGTGCTGACGGCGATCCGCGACGCGCAGGGCAAGGCCAACGCCCTGGCCGAGAACCAGATGGGCAGCATGATGCCTCCCGGCATGAACCTGCCGGGCTTTGGCCGGTAACTAGAAGGACGTTCGGTGTTCTACTCCAAACCCCTCGCGCAGCTCATCGAGGAGCTGCAGAAGCTCCCGGGCATCGGGCCCAAGAGCGCTCAACGCCTGGCCTTCTACCTGCTCAAGCAGCCGGATGCCGACGTCAAGCGCCTGGCCCAGAGCCTCGTGGACGCCAAGGAGCAGATCCGCCTCTGTTCGGTCTGCTCCAACCTGAGCGTCAACGACCCCTGTGAGCTGTGTGCGCATCCGACCCGCGACACCTCCACGGTCTGCGTGGTGGCCGAGCCCAAGGACCTGGTCGCCGTGGAGCGCACCAAGGAGTACAAGGGCCGCTATCACGTGCTGCAGGGGCTCATCTCGCCCATGGACGGGGTGGGGCCCGACCAGCTCAAGATCAAGGAGCTCCTCGACCGGGTGGGCTCGGGGGAGATCCAGGAGATCATCCTGGCCATCAACCCGACCATCGAGGGGGAGGTCACGACCCTCTACCTGAGCCGCATGCTCAAGCCCCTGGGGGTCCGGGTCACCCGGATCGCCTTCGGGTTGCCCATGGGCGGCGACCTCGAGTACG
>DATNQJ010000184.1:0-13913 GCA_036704085.1 Stenomitos sp. | reverse complement strand
TCAAGCGCCGCCTCAACGTTCTCTCCAACGCGCTCTTGGCCGGTTTCGAGGTCAACCGGCGCCCGATCCTCGCGGCCTACGATGCCGTCCCGAAGCTGGGCAAGGACAAGGGGCAGAGCAGCCACCGGGACCTCATCCGGTTCTGCCGCAACCTCCAGGAGCAGGTGAACGAGCCGGCCATCCAGGCGGCCGCCAAGGACCTCGAGGCGGCCTGCGGGGAGGCCATCCTCACGGCGCGCTCCAAGAAGCTGGAGCGGGGGGCGGCCTTCGGCCTCTCGATCTACCTGCCCGATGCCTACGAGGAATTCAATCAGGCCTACCTCCAGACCCGTCTGGCCCGCGAGTCCTCATGGGACGAGTTTTTGCTCGCGGTCAAGCAGAGCCGGTAACCCTGGGGCGTCCCCCCGCCTCAAGTCGCGGCGACTTCAGCCGGCGAGCTTTTCCAGCCACCGGGCGTGATCCGCGAGGAGCTCATGCTCCTGGCGCTCGAGCTCCCCTACGAGCGCGCGCAGGTCCGCGACGGCGGGCTCCAGATCGGTGATCCGAGCCTGGTATTCGACCAGGATCTTCCGGATGCCCTCGATCTCGTTCAGCAGCGTCTTGAGCTTGCCGTTCAGGCGCGCGCGCTCCGCGCCGATCTCGCGCAGGAGCGCCTCGTCCAGTTCGGCCTGACGTTGGGCCTGTAACCGCCTGAAGTCCATGGTTTCGACATCCCCCTTCGACCCGGGCACGGCCCGGCAGTTAGGTCAGGGACCCCTTGTATGTGAAACCGGGCGATGCCCCGGACGTATAGCTCCCGCTCGCCGGGTTATGTCACCCCCCATATACCCCGCCTGACGGCTTTTCGCTCAGGCCACCCCCCTGAAACGCACTCGACCAGGGGTTTTCCGGCTCGCACCGCGCCAGCCCCCTCCCCCCGCGGCGCCCGGTCCCGCATGTCACAAAACTTAGACCATTCTTAGCTCTGAGGACAATCAAGCAGGGTATATGAAGGCGGCTTTGCCGGATAGGAGCCCCATGACCTTCGATCTCTTCATGGCCAACCTCTTCAACGCCACCGGGATCGGCCTCGTGCTGGCGGTGTCCATCATCCTCGGCCGCGCCTACCCGGCCCACTTCTTCCGGCACTGGACCCTGGCCTACCTCTCCATCTTCGGCCTCATCGGGCTGGAGCTGTTCGCCCCGGGCTGGGGGCGCCCGCCGGCCCTCACGATCCTCGAGTCGGCCCTCATCGCGAGCGGCGCCTGGCTCTTCACGCAGACCGGCGGCTTGCTGCGCGGGCGCGGGCTCCCCGGTTGGTCCTACTGGCTGACCGTTGCCGGTTGCGCCCTGAGCAGCGGGCTGCTCCTGAGCCTGGGGATCCCTTTCACGGGGGCTGCGGCAGGCCCCCTGCTCCTGCTGACGGCCGCCTACTTCTGGCTCGGCGGCTACCTGGTGACGCGCAGCATGACGAAACCGGACGAGCGCCACTACGCGTTCGGCTGGTTCGTCATCCTCAACGGCCTCTTGCCTGCAACGTTTCCGGTCCTGGCGCGGACTCCCTACTCCTGGGTGGGCTACTGGGCGGCCGGCGTGAGCCACCTCCTGGTGGGCATCGGGATGATCGTCTCGCTGCTCGAGGCCGAAAAGCAGGCGGTCCAGCGGCAGAACGAGGAGCTGCAGCAGCTGGACCGCCTCAAGAACGAATTCCTCGGCACCGTGACCCATGAGCTGCGCACGCCCCTCACCGCCATCAAGGGCGCGACCTGGGTCCTCGAGCAGGACCGGCTCTCGCCCCAGCAGGGTCAGATGGTGCGGATGGTCGCCCATCAGGCGGATCGGCTGGGACGCCTCATCAGCGACGTCCTCGACTACACCAAGCTCGACTCCGGGACCATGCGGTATCAGTTCGAGCTGGCGGACGTGGGCGAGCTCATCGAGCGGACAGTCAGTGGCTATGCCCCGATCTTCGCGGGCCGCGGCATCCGCTGGTCCCTGGAGCTCGCCTCCGAGCCCTTGCCCGCCCGTTTCGACCCCGACAAGCTCACGCAGGTCTTCGTGAACCTGCTCTCCAACGCGCTCAAGTTCACGCCGGAAGGGGGTGAGGTGACCTTCCGGGCCCGCCGGGAGAGCGACGAGATCCGGCTCGAGGTCCGGGACACGGGGAGCGGCATCCCGCCCGAGGAGCTGGATCGCATCTTCACCCGGTTCTACCAGGTGGACGGCGGCAACGCCCGGCCCGCCGATGGCAGCGGCCTCGGCCTCGCCATCTGTCGCGCCATCGTGGAAGAAGGACACCAGGGCCGGATCTGGGCCCAAAGCCGGGTCGGGGAGGGCAGCTCCTTCTTCCTCTCGCTACCGGCGGCCGCGACGAGCGCTCAGCCGATCGGGGCCTAATCCCAGCCCAGCAGGCTGCGAACCAGGTTCCCGAGGCAAGCTGGTTCGAAGGGCTTGGCGATCACGCCCTGGACCCCCATTTTCCGGAGGTGCCCGAACTCTTCAGGGGCCTTGGCCGTGAAGAAGATGACCGGGATGTCTCGAGCGACGCCCGCTTGCAACTGCTCCAGCGTGGCAATCCCATCCACTCCGGGCATCATGACGTCGAGCAGGATCCCATCGGGCCGCTCGGCGATCGCCATGGCGATCCCCTCGGGGCCGGATCGCGCCGTCAGCACCTCCCAGCCTTCGGTCGTGCCGAGGATGACCGCGAGCAGGGTGCGGATATCGGCGTCGTCATCGATGACCAAGAGGCGTTTGGCGGGCATGGGGTCTCTCGTCGGAAGGACCCTGCTATCATAGGCGATACGGGGCGACCTGGCCAGAGCGCCGCCCCCGGCAAGGGGGGCCCATGGCATTTCGCATGACCTTTCTCGGAGTCGGCAGCGGCGTCACTCCGGAGCTCGGGAACAACAACGTCCTGGTCGAGGGCGCGGATCCCCACGGGGCGCTTTTGATCGACTGCGGCTACACGACCCCCACCAAGCTCGTCGAGCTGGGACGCCTGACGGACGTTCGCCACCTCGTCCTGACGCACATCCACGCGGATCACGCAGGCGGCGTGGAGCCCTTGGCGGTCCTGTGCCGCTACGGGTACCAGCATCGCCCGACCCTGCACGTGCCGGAGGCCCTCTGGGACGAGCTGTGGAACGGCACGCTGCGCGGCGGCCTCGAGAAGAGCCAGACGGCCGCCGGGGAGCCTGCCACGTCCACCCTGGAGGACTTCCTCGACGTCCGCCTGCTCGCCGGGGAGCATCCCTCCGTGAGCCTCCCCGGCCTGCCCACCGTGACCTTCAGCCCCACCCGCCACATCGCGGGCAAGGCCGCCTACAGCCTGTTTCTGGGCGATCGCCTCTACTACTCCGGCGATACCCAGCTCCTGCCGCCCGCGACCGGCCCGAGCGGCCGCCCCCTGGAGGCCCTCTTCCAGGACTGCCAGCTGTTCTCGGCCCGCTCGAACGTGCATACCCCCCTCGAGCAGCTCACCCGCGAGATGCCGGAGGACCTCAAGCGCCGGACCTACCTGATGCACTACGGCCAGGGGTTCGAGGCGATCGACCCCGTGGCGCTGGGCTTCAAGGGCTTCGTGCGCCCCCTGCAGCCGCTCTCGTTCCCGGACTGAGGCCCTGGCCGTCCGTTCGCGCGATCTTCTCCGCTGCCCAACCCGTCCCGATTCCGCGGGCCTCCCCGGCCCGACCGGCCGAGCAAAGCTGTCTCAAGCTGGGATTTACTCCGACCCGCGGGGGAGTATCCTAATCTCCCGAAGGTGAACCCATGTCCAGCGCGCAGGGGCGCCAGGAGGTTCTCATGCCTACTGATCCGACTGACTGGGAAAAGGCGCGGATGCACAAGGCGCTCCGCTACTTCGACGAGCTGTCCCAGGCCTTCGACCCCATCATCGGGAACTTCAACAGCAACTACAGCGACGACATGGATCGCATCCACCGGATCGATCCCAAGCCGATCCTCTCGGAGGCCGAGCTGCGGACCGACGGGCGCATGCGGCTCTTCCAGTGCCGGACCTGCTTCCTGAAGGTCGTCTTCGAGGGCGCCGGCAGCATCCTCATGGGCTGGGGCTATTGGGTGCCCGGCACGGACGAGATCCGGTTCCCGGACGTCAACCGCCTGCTCTTGAACACGGCCAACGAGTGGCAGCTGTACCGCTTCCACGAGGACGTCGCCCAGCGGGAGCACGTCGAGGGCGCCAACACCCTGCCCTATCACGTCGCCAAGAGCCTCATCGAGCGGTTGGCCGAGATCGCGTCGACCCCGCCGGAGCTTGCCACCTCGTTGGCCCTGTAACGCGCAAAGGAGGCCCCCATGCCCAGCCGCCGCTTCTTGTCGCCGGAGGTCACCCTCCACCTCTCCGACTGGGTGCGGCGGCGCGCGTTGCCCTTGACCGGCCGGCTCGACGACTTCGACGACGTGATGGACCTGGTGGGCGACCGGTCGATCGTGATGATCGGCGAGGCCTCGCACGGCACGGCGGACTTCTACTCCACCCGCGCGCGTCTCACCCAGCGGCTCATCGCCGAGAAGGGCTTCAACCTGGTGGCCATCGAGGGCGACTGGCCGGATGCCCTGGGCGTGAACCGCTTCGTCAAGGGTGGCCCGGGCACCGCCCGCGACTCCCTGCGCGGCTTCCGCCGCTACCCGACCTGGATGTGGCGCAACACGACCGTGCTCGCGTTCATCGAGTGGCTCAGGGCCTTCAACGACGGGATGGGGCTCCAGCGGCCCAAGGTCGGGTTCTACGGGCTCGACGTCTACAGCCTGCATGCGTCCATGGAGGCGGTTCTGCGCTTCTTGCGCCGGGTCGATCCCCGAGCGGCCGACGTCGCCCGGCAGCGGTTCGCGTGCTTCGAGCCCTTCGGGGAGGACACGCAGCGGTACGCCCTGCAGGCTCACTACCTCTCCCAGTCCTGCGAGGACGAGGTGGTGCAGACCCTGGTGGACCTGCAGCAGCGGCGCTGGCGCTACGTGTCCGAGACCTCCTCCGAGGCGGTCTTCGAGGCGGAGATGAACGCCCTGGCCGTCATGGACGCCGAGCGGTACTACCGGGCGATGCTGGCGAGCGACGCCAGCAGCTGGAACCTGCGCGATCGCCACATGACCACCGTCCTCGAGCGCCTGTTGGCGCACTTCGGTCCCACCACCAAGGCCGTCCTCTGGGAGCACAACACGCACATCGGCGACTTCCGGGCCACCGGCGAGGCGCAGGACGGGTACCTCAACATCGGGCAACTGGTGCGCGAGCAGTACGGCGAGCAGGCGGTGGCGGTGGGGTTCGGCACCCACCGCGGGACGGTGACCTGTTCGTCCGAGTGGGACGGGGTCGCCGAGTTCAAGCGGGTGCCGCCCGCGCGTCCGGGCAGCTACGAGGACGTCTTCCACCAGTCCGGGGTGCCCAACTTCTACATGCGCCTCAAGGGGCTGGAACCGCGGGACATGCCGGATGGCTGGTTGTTCCAGCCGCAGGACGAGCGGGCCATCGGGGTGGTGTACTTCCCCGAGCGCGAGGACTACGGCAACTACCTCTCCTCCCGGCTGGCCAACCGCTATGATGCCTACTTCTTCTTCGACGAGTCGCTCGCGGTCGAGCCCCTCGACCCCGGCCCCGAGCCTCCGGGCCTCGAGACGTACCCCATGGGCCTCTGAGCCCTGCGCCTAGGGCTCGCCCGGCTTTCGGGCGAGCACCGCGAGCAGGTCGTCCAGGAACGAGTCGGCGAGCACGGGGGCCGCGCCGTCGATGACCTCCGCCACCACGCCGAGCTTCTGGGCGAGCAGCCGCTCGACCTCCTCGTCAATGGTCTCCTGGGCCGACAGGTAGGTCACGGTCACGGCGTTCGACTGGCCGATGCGGTAGGGGCGGTCCTCGGCCTGCAAATGCTCGGCCGGTACGAAGGAGTAATCCACGAACACCACCTGGGTCGCCGCCGTGAGCGACAGGCCCGTGCCCGCCGCCTGCAGGTTGCCGACGAACACGCCGACCTCCGGATCCGACTGGAAGGCCTCCACCGCCGCCTGCCGTTCGGTTGCCGAGTGGCTCCCGGTCACCGCCACCGCCGCCGGGCCGAACCGAGTCACCAACGCATCAATCACGACTTGATGACAAGCAAACACGACCACCTTCTCGCCCGCCGCGCGGATCTCCTCGACCAGGGCGATCGCCGCCGGGATCTTGGCGATCGCCGCCGCATGCCGCAGCTTGGCGACCTCCGCCAGGAGCATGCGCCGGGGCACCCGCTTGCGGGTGGCGAGCTTGGCGACGTAGTCGGTCCAGACCCGGCGGTAGGCCGTCAGGTCCACCTCCACCGGCATGTAGGTCCGGAGCTTGGGCGGCAAGTCCAGCACCTCGGACTTGCGGCGCCGCAGGAGCACCCCCTGCAAGCGATCATGCAGCTCATCGAGGTGCGAAGCCCCATTCATGTCCCAGCCATGCCCGTTCTGGAAGGCCGCGCAGTAGCGCAGCGCGAACGGCAGTAGATCGTCACCCAGCGGGTGGCGCATGGCCCTGAGCATAGGGAAGAGATCGAGGGGCTTGTTGGTGATGGGCGTGCCCGTGAGCAGGTAGAGGCGCTCGGCGCGGTCCACCAGGCCCCGGATGCGGCCCCCTGGCAGCCGGCCGAGGCGCTTGCCCCGGCGCTCGCCCCCCACGACCAGCTGCGATCGCTGGGAGCGGCGATTCTTGAGGTAGTGGGCCTCGTCGAGGATGAGGCAGGCCCAGGACTCCGCCAAGAGCGCCGCATGGTGGCGCCGCAACAGGTCGTAATTCAATACCGTCCAGCGAGCCAGCCGGCAGTTGGCCCCCGAGACGACCGAAACGTCCGGCTCCGCGCCGAGCGCGAGGTGAATCTCGCGCTCCCAGTTGAGCTTCAAGGAGGCCGGGCAGACCACCAGGATCCGGCCGGTCGGCGCGCCCTCGTGGGCCGCGATGATGGCCTGGCGCGTCTTGCCGAGGCCCATGTCGTCCGCGAGCAGGGCCCCGCGCTCGGGACGCGGACGCATGAGGAACTCGATGCCCGAGCGCTGGTGGGGGAACAAGCCGGGATAGCGCGAGGGCAGAGCCGGCACCGTGCGCTCGTAGGCCGACATGGCGCGGGCGTTCACGATCGCCTCCGCCCCGAGCACCTCCTGAGCGGCCGTTCGCAAGGGCTCGAGGGCCTCGGGCGCGAGCCCGAGCGCCTCGAAGGTGGCGACGAGCTCGGGAGCGAGCCAGCGGGGCACGTGCCAGGCGCGCGTCTCCGGGTCGAAGTGACGCTGGCGCAGGCGCTTGAGGGCCGTCACCCAGGCCGGCCGATACGCGAAGCGCAGGACGATCTCGTCGGGCGCAAGCTCGACGCCCAACTCGGCACCCTGAGGCGCGGGCTCCTCCATGGCTAGATGAGGACGCGCGTGCTCGCGGTGGCAATCCGCGCCTGGGGCAGGCGGTTGAGGTAGACCAAGGACGGGCCCTGCGGCGTCAGGTGGATCTCGCTGTACGAGGCGTTGTGCAGCTCGAAGAAGATGCCGCTCGGAAACGGCAGGTTCAACAGGGTGTGGATGGTGCGGCGCAGGATGGCGCCATGGGCCACCACGGCGATGCGGCCCGAGTGCTCGACCCGGAGGGTCGCGAGGAAGCCGTCGACTCGCTTTTGCTGGGCCTCTTCGCTCTCGGCGCCCGGCACCACCGACCAGCGGCCGGTCTCCTTGAAGCGGCGGTAGTCCTCGGGGTGCTCGGCGGCGATGTCGGCCCAGGTGCGGCCCGAGAACAGGCCGATGTCGATCTCGCGGATCATGGGGTCGAGGCGCGGGGAGAGGCCCAGGCGCCGCGCGATTGCTTCGCCGGTCTGGCGGGCGCGCAGCAAGTCGCTCGCGTAGAGGGCCTCGAAGCGCTCATGCGCGAGGGCTTCGGCCAAGGCGGCGGCCTGCTCGAGGCCGGCCTCGCTCAACGGCGAGTCGAAGTGGCCCTGGACGATCCCCTGGCGGTTGGCCTCGGATTCGCCATGCCGGATGAGCACGATCTCCACGGTACGGTGTTCCTTTCGATCCAGCGGTCCTAGAACGCTGAATCGAAGCTTACCACAGCTTCCACCAGGGGCGTGCGAGCTCTTGCTTGAACGAGGTGAACTTCTGGTTGGAGCGCGCGAACTCGCGCAGCAGCCACTCTCCGCTGCCTTCGCGGGCGACGTCGTTGACCTTCAACGGAGCCGTCGCTGGAAGCGAGGGAGTCGGAGTCGCCGGGGCCTTGGCCGGACGGCCCTGACCTGCAATCAAACCTGCCATGGTTACCACCACCACTTCATCCAGGCCCGTTTGGCCGGATCTCCTTGAGGGCCGCTGGTCAGAAGCTTGACCTGCTCGGCCAAGGTGCGCGCCCGCTCCCGATGGTAAGCCACCTGGGCGTGGGCGTCGGCGAGCGCTTCTTGAAGGTGGGCGATCTCTTCGGCCTGCGCACACAGGCGCTCGCGCACCTCGATCTCGTCCTGGACCATCGTCGTTCCCTCTTCTCTGTGTCTCGGCTACCCATCATCGCAGGCCGCACGCCCCCTGTCGGTGATCCCCCTTACTCCCGGTGCCCGGCGAGCGAACAGAGGATGGTAGAATCGCTCCGGAAGGTGCACCGGGTGTCGAGAAGGGGATCGACTATGCCGAATCGTCTGGCTCGCGAAACGAGCCCGTATCTGCTCCAGCATCGGGACAATCCGGTCGACTGGTACCCGTGGGGCCCGGAGGCCCTCGAGCGGGCCAGGGCGGAGGACAAGCCCATCCTGCTGTCGATCGGTTACTCGGCATGCCACTGGTGCCACGTCATGGCCCACGAGAGCTTCGAGGATCCGGCGATCGCCCGGCTGATGAACGATCACTTCATCAACATCAAGGTCGACCGCGAGGAACGGCCCGACCTCGACAGCCTCTACATGGCGGCCGTCACCGCCTTGACGGGCCAGGGCGGCTGGCCCATGACCGTCTTCCTCACCCCGGACGGACGCCCCTTCTTCGGAGGCACCTACTTCCCGCCCGCCCCTCGCTACGGCCATGCCGGCTTCCCGGCGGTCCTCACGCAGGTGGCCGAGGCCTACCGCGAACGGCGCGCCCAGGTCGAGGAGGGAGCCGGCCGGATCTTCGATCACCTGCGGGCGCACCTGGGCCCCCAGGCGAACATGGGAGCCCTCACGCCCGAACTCCTCGATCAGGCCGTCGAGACCCTGCGGCAGCAGTTCGACCCGGTGAACGGCGGCTTCGGCGGGGCCCCCAAGTTCCCGCCCGCCATGACCCTCGAGTTCCTGCTGCGGGCCTACCGGCGGGCCCACCGGCACGAGGATCGCCACATGGTGGAGCTCACGCTCGACCAGATGGCCGCAGGCGGCCTCTACGACCACCTCGGCGGCGGCTTCCATCGCTACTCGGTGGACGAGAAGTGGCTCGTGCCCCACTTCGAGAAGATGCTCTACGACAACGCCCTCTTGAGCCGGCTCTACGTGCTCGCGCACCAGGCCCTGAAGAAGCCGGAATACCGCGAGGTGGCCGAGGCGACCTACGACTGGGTGATCCGCGAGATGACCTCGCCCGAGGGCGGCTTCTACTCCACCCTGGATGCCGACTCCGAAGGGGAGGAGGGCAAGTTCTACGTCTGGACCCCCGACGAGGTCGCCCGGGCCCTCGACCACCCGGCGGCCGCCAAGGTCTTCAACACGGCCTACGACATCACGCCCGAGGGCAACTTCGAGGGCAAGAGCATCCCCAACCTCCTCAGGCCCCTCGAAAAGACTGCCGATGGGCTTGGCTACTCCAAGAGCAAGCTCGTGCTGGAGCTTGCCGAGATGCGCCCCGAGCTGTTCGACGTGCGCTCGAAGCGGGTGCCGCCCGGTCGGGACGAGAAGATCCTGACGGCCTGGAACGGCATGATGATGCGGTCCTTCGCCGAGGCCGCGCGCGTCCTGGACCGCGAGGACTACCGCCAGGTTGCCGTCCGCAACGCCGAGTTCCTTTTGACCATGCTGCGTCGGGACGGCAAGCTGCTGCGCACCTTCAAGGACGGCCAGGCCAAGTACAACGCCTACCTGGAGGACTACGCCAACCTGATCGACGGCTTGCTGGCCCTGTACGAGGCGACCTTCGACCAGCGCTGGATGGACGAGGCCCATACCCTCGCCGCGACGATGATCGACGAGTTCTGGGACGAGGACACCCAGCGCTTCTACGACACGGGCAAAAGCCATGAGGCGCTCATCGCGCGGCCCCAGGAGCGCTTCGACAACGCCACGCCCGCCGGCAACTCGGTGGCCTGTGAGGTCCTCGTGCGCCTGTCGATCTACCTGGGCGATCACCGCTACCGGCAGATCGCCATGACCTCCATGGAGAGCGTGGGCGCGCTGATGCGCAAGTATCCGAACGGCTTCGGGCGTCTGCTCTGCGCCCTGGACTTCGCCCTGGCGGCCCCCAAGGAGATCGCCATCATCGGCCGCTGGCATGACCCGTCGGCCCACGCCATGGTCCAGGCCGCCTTCTCGCAGTACGCGCCGCACAAGGTCGTGGCGGGGACCGAGCCGGACGGCAACCCCGGGCCGGTCGTGTTCCTGCGCGGTCGACCGGCGATCGGCGAGCAGGCCACGGCCTACGTCTGCACCGGCGAGACCTGCGGCCTGCCCTTGACCGACCCCGAGTCGCTCGCCCAGGAGTTGGGACGCTAAGGAGCTAAACAGGGCCCGCCGGGTTGCGGCGGGCCCTTTAGTCTAGCGGGTGAAGGCCGCGGCGATGAGCTCGACCGCGAGGCGCGCGCTCTCGTTGCGCATGTCGAGCAGGGGGTCGACCTCGACCATGTCGAGGCCCCGCAGAAGGCCGCTCTTGCCGACCAGCTTGAAGGCCAGGCGGGCCTCCCGGGCGGTCATGCCGTCGTGGACCGGGCTGCCCACGCCGGGCGCCTCGCGCGGATCCAGGACGTCCATGTCGAAGCTGAGGTGGATCCCCGCCGTGCCGGCCGAGGCGATCGCGAGCGCCTCCTCGACCACCGCCCGGATCCCGCGCTCCTCGACGTCCGCCATGGTGAAGACCTTGACGCCGGTCGCGTCGATGAGCGCCTGCTCATCCGGATCCAGGTCGCGGGCCCCGATGAGGACCGCGTTCTCGGGCCGGATCTTGGGGCAGAAGTCGCCCAAAAGCGTCAGCTCGGGGGTGCCGTGGCCCAGGGCCACCGCGAAGGGCATGCCGTGGATGTGGCCGCTCAGGGTCGTCTGGGCGGTGTTGAAGTCGCCGTGGGCATCGAACCAGAGGAGGCCCAGGTGCTCCTGACGCTCGGCCAGGGCCGACGAGACGCCGGCGATGGTGCCGATGGCGACGCTGTGGTCCCCGCCCAAAAAGACGCCGACCTGCCCGACCCTTACCGCATCCCGGGCGGCCTCGCAGGTCGACGCGGCCATCTCCACGACCGAGGGCAGGTTCCGGAGGCGCTCCGAGTGGGGCGTGCCCTCGTCCGGGACCGTCACGTCCCCGGCGTCGAGCACCCTCAACCCCTGCTCCGTGAGGCGCTCCGTGAGGCCGGCATAACGGATGGCGCGGGTCGCGAGGCCCGATCCCCGGCGCGGGGCGCCCAGATCGAACGGAATGCCCAGGATCACCGCATCGTGCGTGGGCTTAAAGGTCGCTAAACGCTTGAGTTCGGTAGCTTGCGTGCTCGTCATAACCTCTCCTTTGAGGAAACGGTCGCTCTGTGGCTATAGTCTCTATCGTAGCCGATAGGGCGGATTTTTGCCGCTTTACTCCTAATGATACCCGGGAACACGGCGGTTTGTCTTGGGCGAACCCCTGTTTGTCCCGTTCATAGGCCGTCAGTTCGCTGCATCCCGGCGCAGAATGCGGTAAAATACGGGGACTATGATGACCACTCTGATGACGCCTCCCTCGACCCCCCTGATCGACCCGTCGCTCGACTTGTTCGAGGCGATCGCCGACCTGAAGCGCAAGCGCAATGCCGTGATCCTGGCGCACTACTACCAGGAGCCCGACATCCAGGACGTGGCCGACTTCCTCGGCGACAGCCTGGCCCTGGCCCAGGCGGCCGCGAAGACTTCGGCGGACGTGATCGTGTTCGCGGGCGTGCACTTCATGGCCGAGGGCGCCAAGATCCTCAACCCCAAGAAGACGGTGCTCCTGCCGGACCTGGAGGCGGGCTGCAGCCTCGCGGACAGCTGCCCGGCCGACGGCCTGCGCGCCCTCAAGGAGCGCTACCCCGATCATGCGGTGGTGAGCTACATCAACTGCTCGGCCGAGGTGAAGGCGGAGAGCGACCTCATCTGCACCTCGAGCAACGCCGAGAAGATGATCCGCTCGATCCCCGAGGACCGGGGCATCATCTTCGCGCCGGATCGCAACCTGGGCCGCTGGCTGATGAAGAAGACCGGCCGCGACATGGTCCTGTGGCAGGGCAGCTGCGTGGTGCACGAGACCTTCTCGGCCCGCAAGATCCATGCCCTGAAGTCGGAGCACCCCGGCTCGCTCATCCTCGCCCACCCCGAGTGCGAGGATCCGGTGCTGGCGATCGCCGACGTCGTGGGCTCGACCAACGCGCTTCTGAAGTACGTGACGGACCATCCCGAGGGGACCTACGTCGTGGCGACCGAGCCCGGCATCCTGCACCAGATGCAGAAGGAGGCCCCGCGGGCGACCCTCATCCCGGCGCCGCCCGAGGAGGGGACCTGCGCCTGCAACGAGTGCCCCTTCATGAAGCTCAACACGATCGAGAAGCTGTACCTCTGCATGCGCGACATGACCCCCGAGATCACCATGGACGAGGAGCTGCGCCTGCGCGCCCTGGAGCCCCTGCAGCGGATGCTCGACCTCAGCAAGTAACCCGAACGTCGAACGGCCCTTCCCGAATGGGAAGGGCCGTTTAACCAAAGGGGCTAGGAGACCGTCGGGATCCGGTGCTCGGAGACGATCCGGTCCAGCATGGCCTGGCAGGCCTCCTGCACCATGTCGTAGACCAGGTCGAAGCCCTCGGGACCGCCGAAGTAGGGATCCGGCACGTCCGGCGTGCCGCGCTCGGGCGCGAACTCCATCATCCGCACGATCCGGGCCGTCGCGCGGCCCTCGGGATCGAGCGCGCGGATGTCCGCGGCGTTCTGCGAGTCCATGGCCACGATGTAGTCGTAGGTCATGAGGTCCTCGGGGCGGATCTGACGGGCCCGCTGGTCCGAGATGTCCAGCCCGCGCTCCCGGGCGATGCGCTGCGAGCCATGGTGCGGCTCCTGGCCGATGTGCCAGTTGCCGGTCCCCGCCGAGTCGATCTCGAAGTAGGGCGCCAGGCCCGCCTGCGTGACCAGGTGGCGGAAGATGCCCTCCCCCAACGGAGAGCGACAGATGTTGCCCAAGCAAACAAAGAGTACCTTGATCATACGTTCCTCCGCCCCCATGATAGCAGGCCTGCTCGTCCCCTGGGGCCTGACGGTCCTGCCGGGATTTGGTAGACTCGAGGCATGACCATTTCCACCAACGGGTTGAACCCGCCCCCCCGGAATCCCAACGAGCCCCTCTACGAGCAGATCGGCCCCGACGTCATCGATCGGCTGGTGCGCGCCTTCTACCCGCGCGTGGCCGCGGATCCCGAGCTGAGCCCGATCTTCCCGACGGACCTGACGGAGGTCGCCGAGAAGCAGCGCCTGTTCTTGACGCAGTTCCTCGGCGGTCCGCCCCTGTACTCCGAGGTGCACGGTCACCCGCGCATGCGGGCGCGTCACATGCCCTTCCCCATCACGCCCGCCCGCGCGCGGGCATGGCTGCGCAACATGGCCGCTGCCATGGACGAGGTCGGCCTCGCGGGGCCGGTGCGGGACGAGTTCTTCCAACGCCTGACCCTCACGGCCCAGCACATGGTCAACCAGGTCGACGAGCTCGAGCCCCTGCCCTGACGGGCCCCGCATGAGCCGACAAGACGCCGGGGAGCCGCGTGGCTCCCCGGC
>DATNQJ010000183.1:0-8256 GCA_036704085.1 Stenomitos sp. | reverse complement strand
CCACGCTCAACCACGGAAACAGCTTGGCAAAGGTGCGGCGCAGGGGATGGTTGGGCATGACTCGACTCCTCCGGCGGGAAAACATTCAAGCAATATATACCCGCCGCAAGGCCGCTTGCCTCGCGGTGCCCGAGGATTTTCTAGCGATCGCCCGCCAGGCGGCAGACCGGGCAGCGGGCCTCGCCCTCACCCGGCGACACCAGGGCCCCGCACTCGGCGCAGGGGCGATAACCGGCCTGCAGCTTGGCCGCGCGCCGCCGCGCGACCGTCTCCAGGAGCCCCTCGACGGAGCGCGCGAGCTTGGGGTCCGACACGGACCGGGCCACGTCCGCGGCGATGGCCTCGCTCTCCTCGGCCGCGAGCTCGGGCAAGGGCGGCGGGGAGGCCTCGGGCGCCGGCACCGCCGCATTGGTGGAGGAGCGTTCTTGCCAGGTGGGCGCCACCTGGTAGCGGAGGTCCCGCACGACCCCCTTGCCGAGCTTCGCTTCGAGCTTCTGGAGGAGCTTGGGCTTGAGGAGGTTGAGCTCGTTGGCCCAGGCCGAGGAGCTGACCTCGACGAAGAGCACGCCCTGGCGCAGGAAGCGCGGGTGGGCGCGCTCGGCGATCGCCGCCCCCACCGCCTCGGGCCAGAGCGCGAAGATGCGGCCCGCGACGAGCACGTCGGTGGCGTTCAGCTCCTTGAGGCCCATGCCCAACAGCAGCTTGATCCGATCCATGCGCTAGCCCCCCTCGCCGTAGAGCATCCGATAGATCCGGTAGGTCCGGATCCCGCGCTTGACGTACTTGCGGGTCTCGGGAAAGGCCACGGCGATGGCATCCGGGTGCCTCCGCCAGCGCGCCACGTTGCCCTGACCGGCGTTGTAGGCCGCGAGCACCGCGTCCGTCTCGCCCGGGAACTGCCGATCCAGGTAGCTCAGATACCAGCAGCCGAGGCGGACGTTGACCGCGGGCTCCTCGATGCGCTCGATCGAGTAGTCATCAAGCGCCGCCTTGCGGGCCACCCAGGCGGCCGTGGACGGCATGAGCTGCATGAGCCCCCGCGCGCCCACCCGCGAGCGGGCCGTCGGGGAAAAGCCGCTCTCGGTGCGGATCACCGCGACCACGAAGAGCGGATCCAGGCCGTAGCGGTCGGCCTCCTGCTCGATGAGATCGCGGTAGGGATAGGGGTAGATCAGGCGCAGGACCCCGAAGCTGAGCGGTTTGAAGCCCACCACCAGCACCACCAAGAGGAGGAGCCAGCCCCACAGACCCCAGCGCCGACGGGGCTGGGGACGGGTGCGAGATCGGGGCGCGGCGTGGGTCATGGCGGTCGTTCGAAGTCCTCGCGGTTCAGTCTAGCACAGCGGGGCCTAGAGCAGGCCTTCCGCCCGGAGGGCCTCTGCCACGCGCTTTGCGACGTCTTCGGGGGTGCCGGTGTTATCGATGCGGCGATCGCTCAACGCTGCCTTCCGCTCCAGGGGCCATTGCGAGGCGATCCGGGCCTCCGCTTCCGCCTCCGTGAGGCCATCCCGGCGCATGAGGCGTTCCTTCTGGACCGACGGCGGCACGGTGACGAGCCACGTGGTGTCGGCCATGCGCTCCATGCCGGTCTCGAAGAGGAGGGGCACCACCAGCACCACGACCTTGGGCGGCTCGGGCTGGGCCTTGAGGCGCGCGAGGGCATGCTGGTACTCGGTGAAGACGGCCGGATGCACGATGGCGTTGAGCCGCTGGCGCGCCTCCTCGTTGCCGAACACCCGCCGCGCGAGCTCCGGCCGGTTGAGGCGGCCCGAGGCGTCGAGCACCTCGGGGCCGAAGACCCGGGCGATCTCGGCCAGAGCCGGCATGCCGGGCTCCACCACGTCGCGGGCGATCTGGTCCGCATCCAGGAGCACGGCCCCATGACGCCGCAGGACCTCCGCCACCGTCGACTTGCCCGAGGCGATGCCGCCCGTCAGGCCGATGACCCGCATCAGGCCATGGACTCCGCCACGATGGCCTCGATCGTGCTGAGGTCTCCGGGCAGCCCGAAGGTCGCCGCGTTCACCGTGCGGTACCGGAAGTGCCGGTACTGGGCGCTGAAGCGGTCCCAGGAGTTCATCTGGCCGGCGAACACCTTGCTGAGGAGGCCCAGGGCGGGCGTCAGGTCGATACGGAAGCCGCGCGCGACGCCGTAGGCCCGGCAGAGGCCGTCGATCAGCTCGTCCGCGCTCATGGCCGGGTTGCCGAGCACCAGGTGATCCTCGGGGACCTCGTGCTCGAGCGCATACTTCACGATGCGGGCGATGTCGCGGGCATGGATGAAGTGCAGGGTCGCCTCCAGGCTCAGGAAGCGCGCCAGCCCCAGCCAGCGGGGCAGATCCCTGAGGCCCGAGGAGAGGTGCGAGGTGGGGTGGCGATCGCTGCCCCCGAAGATGAGCGTCGGGTAGACCGTGAGGATCCGATCCCGCAGCGGGTGCTCGTCCAGGTGCACCCGGCAGAGGTACTTGCTGCGGATGTAGTCGGTGCCGTGGTCGTCCGCGGCCTTCAGGGGGCGGTTCTCGGAGTCGAGGATGCTCGCCGTCGAGAAGTTGACGATCCGCTTCACCCGAGCGGGATCCGCCAGCTCGAACATGCGGTGCGCGAGCCGGTAGTTCACCTCGTAGCTGACGGGCTCGCCCCAGGCGGCCGCCACGTGGATGAGGTGGTCCATCTGGGCGAGCAAGGGGGCATGACGCTCGATGTCGAGGAAGTCGCCGGCGACGAGGGTCACGTTGGGGCGGTTGTAGTCGAACCGGAGGCGCGCGACGTCGCGGACCAGGAGGTACAGGTGGTAGCGGGGATCGTCCGCCAGTTCATCGAAGAGGTAGTGGCCGACGCAGCCGCTGATGCCGGTGATGAAGACTCGTTCGCCCCCCCCATCCCCCCCTGCTAGGGGGGGCAGGTGCTGCGGGCTATCCATGGGCGGCGACTTCCGGAGCGGGGGTCCCGACCTTCGCGAGGATGCGATCGGCCGCGCGGCCGACGGCGCCCGGCGTCCCGAGCTTGGAGCGCACGGCTCCGAGCCGGGAGATCATGTGGGCGCGCGCGCGGGGCTCCTGCAGGAGCTTGAGGACCTCTTCGGCCATGCGCGTCCCGTTGGCCTCTTCCTGCAACAGCTCGGGCACGATGCCCTCGCCCGCCACGATGTTGGGCAGGGTCACGTAGGGCTCCTTCAGGAGGCGCCGCGCCACGAAGGCCGCCAGACGCCCCACCCGGTAGCACGCCACCACGGGGGTGCCCACCACCGCGGCCTCCAGGATGACCGTGCCCGAGGCGCCCAGGACCACGTCCGAGAGCTGCATGAGGGCCATGCCCGGGACGTCCTCCACCAGGCGCACGTCCAGGCCGGGACGCTTGGCGCGGGCCTTGGCCACCAGATCCGCCAGGCCAGGCGTCGCCACCGGCAAGAGGAACTGGGCCGTGGGGGCATGCGTGAGGATGCGCTCGCAGGCCTCGAGCATCGCGGGCAGCAGGCGCTCGACCTCCATCCGGCGGCTGCCGGGGAAGAGGGAGACGATGGGCTCGCCCACGTCCACGCCGAGGCGCTGGGCCAGCTGGCCGCGCTCGGTCGACGCCGGCACCATGTCGAGCAGCGGGTGCCCGATGAACTCGACCCGACCGCCCACCTTCCGGTAGACCTCGGCCTCCTTCTCGAAGACCGCGAGGATGAGGTCGGAGACCTCGATGACCTTCTTGGGGCCGCCCTTGAAGCCCCAGATCCACTCCTGGGGGGAGATGTAGTAGAAGGTGGGGATGCCCTCGGCCTTGCAGAAGCGCGCGAGCTGCATGTTCATGCCCTGGTAGTCGATGAGCACGACCGCATCGGGGCGCTCGGCACGGATCCGGGCCTTGGCGTCGGCGAGCGCCTGGGCGATGGGCTTGACGCCCGGCAGGTGCTCGAGAAGGCCGACCGCGCTGTAGCGGGTCACGTCCGCCGTCAGCTCGACGCCGGCGGCCTGCATGCGCAACGAGCCGAGACCCATCAGGCGCACCTCGGGACGACGGGCGCGAAGGGCCTCGGCCAGGCGTGCACCATGTAGGTCGCCCGATACTTCACCGGCCGAGAGGAAGAGGAGGGGAGCCTTGGCCATCGTTACGCGTTGGCCTCGCGTTCGCCCTTACCGACCAGGCCCCGCTCGGAGGCCCGGATGAAGTTGAGGAAGTGGCGCACGTGCTCGGAGTCGCCGAGCTCCGCGATCTGCTCCATGGCCTGTGAGACGTTGAGGTTCGAACGGTACAGGAGCTTGTAGGCGCGCTTCAAGAGGGTGCGCGTGTCCTGATCGAGACCGCGGCGCTTGAGGCCGAGCACGTTCGGGCCGAAGACCTTGGGCGGGTTGCCCTCGGTGAGCATGTAGGGAGGCACGTCCTGCACGACGCGGGCCATCGCCCCCACCATGGCCATGGTCCCGATGCGCGTGAACTGGTGCACGCCCGTCAGGCCGCCGATGGTGACGAAGTCCTCGATCTCCACGTGCCCGGCGAGCGTGACCGCGTTGGCGAGCACGACGTGGTTGCCCACGATGCAGTTGTGGGCCACGTGGACGTAGGCCATCAGGAGGTTGTCGTCGCCCACCCGGGTCACCTCGCCCAGGCCCGTGGCCCGGTTGACGGTGACGCACTCGCGGATGACGTTGCGATCGCCGATGACGGTGTAGGACTGCTCGCCCGCGTACTTGAGGTCCTGGGGCACCGCGCCGATCACCGCGCCGCTGAAGATCTGGCAGTCCGAACCGATGGTCGTGTACGCCTCGATCACCGCGTGCGGGCCGAGCGTGGTCCCCGAGCCGATCGAGCAGTGCTCGCCCACGACGGCGTAGGGGCCAATCTTGGCCCCGTCGCCGAGCTTGGCGCTCGGGTGGATGACAGCTGTCGGATGAATATCGATCACGGTGTTAGTCAACCAGTGCAAACATCAGCTCGCCTTCCGTGACGAGCGAATCCCCCACCCGGGCCTCCGCCTTGATGCGGCAGATGGCCCCCTTGATCTTCATGACGGTCGCCGTCATGACCAGCTGATCACCGGGCTGGACCTGGCGACGGAAGCGCACCCCGTCGATGCCCGCAAACAAGGCGAGCTTGCCGTGGTACTCCTCGAGTTGCAAGAGGACGATGCCCGCCACCTGGGCGAGCGCCTCGACGATCAGCACCCCGGGCATCAGGGGACGCTCCGGGAAGTGGCCCGTGAACTGGGGCTCATTGACGCTGACGTTCTTGATGGCCACCGCCCGCTGGCCCGGCTCGACCTCGAGCACCCGATCCACCAGGAGGAAGGGATAACGGTGCGGCAGGATGGCGAGGATGTCCTGGATATCGAGCGGCTTGGCGGTCTTTTCGGTCACAGTGGGGGCCTCAGCTAGCGTGGATGACATGCAGCATATTCTCCGGGGTGGCGCCGGCGCGAACCCGCCGACGCATCTCAAGGGCCAGGGCGACGTGCAGCGGGTGGCCGGCCTTGGCCGCCACGACCGAGCCCACCCAGTCGAAGCCACAAAGCGCCAGGTCCCCAACCAAGTCGAGCACCTTGTGGCGGACGCACTCGTTGGCAAAGCGTAGGGGGGTCAGGGGGCCTTCGTCCGCGATCACCACCGCGTTCTCGAGCGAGCCGCCCTTCACCAGGCCCGCCTTCTGCATGGCCTCGATCTCCGAGTAGAGGCAGAAGGTGCGCGCCGAGGCGATCTCGTGGACGAAGCAGGGCTCGTCCACGGTGCCCTCGAAGAGCTGGGGACCGGCATGGGGGTGGCGGTAGTCGACCACACAGGTGACTTCGGGTCCGTGGCCGGAACCGGGCTGGTAAAGGACCGAGCGATCGCCCTTCTGGACCTCGATCTTGTCCTGCAGGACGATGATGCGGCGTAGGGCCTTCTGCTCCACGCGGCCGGCCGCGAGGAAGCCCTCCACGTAGGGCAAGGAGCTGCCGTCCATGACGGGCAGCTCGGCGGCGTCCACGTGGACCTCGGCGTTGGTGATGCCCAGGCCCCACAGGGCGGCCATCAGGTGCTCGATGGTCCCCACCTTGACGCCTCCGAGGCCGAGCGTGGTCGAAAGGGTGGTCTCGACGACGTACTCGGCCAGGGCCGGAAGCTTGGGGGAGCCGGGACGGTCGGTACGCAAGAAGTGGATGCCCGAGTCCTCGGGTGCCGGGCGCACGGTCATGCGCACCTTGGTACCCGAGTGCAGGCCCACGCCCTCGAAGGTGACGGGGCAGGCAAGCGTCCACTGGCGGCGGCGGTCTAGCGACATGGCTCTCCTACGGCTCGGGCAGCTAGGGCGTGAGGGTCGCGAGGAACTCACTCAGGCCGCCGCTCCCCGAATACGGCAGCTCGAGCGTCACTTCCGCCGAGCCGTCCGCCAGCTCCTGGCCGGACACCTTGGCCTTGGCGATGAGGGCCCTCAGACGGTCCTTGGCGGCGGACTTGTTGGCGAGGCGATCGCGCACCGCCTGCTTGGTGCCGGGAACCGGGAGGTCGAGAATCGACGACAGGAGGCGGCGCTGGGCGAGCCCCATGGCGTTCTGGCGGGCGACTTCGCGCGCCGTGGTGCGATCCGCGGTTCCGAAGGGCGGCAGGCCGATCGCGGAGACCCTCAGGTAGCCACCGTCTCCGAGGCGCAACTCCCCGTAGGGAATCGACTGGGCGGCGGGCTTCTGGGCGACGGCAGGGAGAATGGCGAGGCAGAGCACCACCGCGGCGGCCAAGAGCACGTTTCGCAGCCTGACGCTCATGCGCCCTCCTCTACTCCTACTCCCCCTTGAGCGCGGCCACTTCGGCCCGCAGCGCCTTTAACTGGGCTGCCAGCTCGCCCACCGTGGCGAGCGTCGCCTGATGGCGCAACTCCTCGCGGTGGGGCCGCGCGGGGAACCCCGAGAACATGCCACCTCCGAGGCTCTTGGTGACGCCGGCCTTCGCCGCGACCACCGTATCCGAGCCGATGGACAGGTGTCCGGCCACGCCGACCTGCCCTGCGAGGGTGACCCGATCCCCGATCGTGACCGAGCCCGAAATGCCGACCTGCGACACCAGGAGCCCATTTTCCCCGATATGGACATTATGGCCGACGTGTACTAGGTTGTCAATTTTGGTCCCTTGGCCGATGACCGTCTCGCCTATCGTCGCCCGATCGATCGTGACGTTGGCGCCGATCTCCACGTCGTCTTGGACCACCACGATCCCGATCTGCGGCATCTTGAGGTGGGTTCGGTCCGGCAGGGTGACGAACCCGTAGCCGTCCGAGCCAATGACAGCGCCCGGCTGGACGATCACCCGATCCCCCAGGCGGCACTGCTCGCGGACCACGACGTTGGGATAGAGGAGGCAGTCCGCCCCGATGCGGGCGTCCGGTCCCACCACCACCCCCGGATGCAGGACGGTGCGCTCCCCGACGACGGCCCCGGCCATGACCACGGCATTGGCGCCGACGCTCACGTCCTGGCCGAGGCGGGCGGTCGGATCCACCGCAGCCCTCGGGTGCACGCCGGGACCCGGCTGCTGGGGGGCGAAGAGGGCGAGCACCTGGGCCATGGCCACCCGCGGGGCGGCGACGACCACCGTGGCCTTGCCCGGCACCGGAGCCTTGGCGACCACGGCCCCGGCCGCGCTGGTGCTGGCGGCCTCCCGGTACTTGTCCTCCACCAGGAAGATGAGGTCGTGGGGCCCCGCCGTGTCGGGATTGGCGACGCCACGGACGCGCACGTCCGCCTCCCCCACGACCGAGCCGCCGAGACGTTCGGCCAGCTCCTGCAACGAGAACCCCACGAGTTCGACCATCCTTACTTGTTCAACCTCGACAGCACGTCGTCGGTGAGGTCCGTGCCGCCGTACAGGATCACCTGCTTGTCCACGACGGTCGCGACCCCCCGAGACTTGGCGACCTGACCGATCACCGACTCGATCTGTTTCTTGATCTTCCCAGAAAGCTCCCGATCCAATGCCTCGACCCGGGCCTTCTTGGGCTTCAGATCGTCCTCGTACTTCTTCTGCATCTTGTTGATCTCGGCCTCGCTCTTGCCGGCCTTGCGGGCCTCCTCGAGCTTCTTCTGGGCGTCGGCGAGATCCTGCTGGTAGTCCTGGGCCTCCTTGCGGAAGCGGCTCTGGGCGCTCTGCGCCTCCTTGTAGCCCTGGAAGACCTTCTGGGTGTCGACGTAGCCGATCGCCCCGGGGGCCGCGGGAGCCGCCATCGAGGGGCCGGCCAAAACCGCCGCGGCGAGGATCGCCCCGCCCAGCATTCCGATTATCCGCTTTTTCACGTTAACCACTCCTT
>DATNQJ010000182.1:0-6305 GCA_036704085.1 Stenomitos sp. | reverse complement strand
GACCGGCTGCGGGGTGTAGTGGGCGAACATGTAGCCCGTGCCGCGCGCGGTCAGGATGAGCTCCGGCGAGCTCGGATCGTCCTCGAGCTTGGAACGCAGGCGCGAGATGTGGACGTCGACCACCCGGGTGTCCGAGTACTGGCTCAGGCGATAGCCCCACACCTGGTGCAGGATCTCCGAGCGCGAGTAGGCGCGGCCGGGGTTGGTCGCGAGCAGCTCGAGAAGGTTGAACTCCATCTCCGTGAGCTTGACCTTCTTGCCGTCCTTGAGCACCTGGCGCTTGCCGGTGTCGATGAGCAGCTTGTCGATCTTGATGGTGGCCTGCTTGGTGACGTCAGTGTGCGTCCGACGCAGCACCGCCTTGATGCGGGCTTCCAGCTCGCGCGGGCTGAAGGGCTTGACGACGTAGTCGTCGGCGCCGAGCTCAAGGGCCGCGATGCGGTCGGTGAGGTCGCCCTTGGCCGTGAGCATGATGATGGGGGTCATCATGTTCTTGCGCAGCTCGCGGCAGACCTCGAAGCCGTCGATCTTGGGCATCATGATGTCCAGCACGATGAGGTCGGGATTGTGGGCCGCCGCCTTTTCCAGGGCCTCGACACCATCCGCAGCCGTGATCACCTCGTAGCCGGCCAACTTGAGGCGCGTCTCCACGATCTGGCGGATGCTGGCCTCGTCATCGACAACGAGAATCTTTTCCTTATCCATGCGAATCGTCTCTCCTAAACGGTTGCGAAAGCGGTTAAGCGGCGGCGGAACAGGGATTTGACCAATAGACTACGCAGTGTATTTTAACTTCATTAAGAACTACCATAGCACCTAAATGGTCACCCGTAAACCTAGCTCCACCGTGTTTAGCCCGGCTCCGCTCAACGGATTGAAGCTGCGATAGCGAAGACCGACGCTCGCCAGGGGCAGGAAGGCGAAGTAGCCGCCCAGCGCGTAGGAGTTGATGACCGTGTTGTTGGCCAGCGGGTAATAGCTGTAGCCATAGTTCCCCTCGAACCAGATCGGCGAGAGGATGGGCGAGAAGGCGACGTCCAGGCGGCCCTGGAGGCCGTGCTGGAAGCTGTTGTCGGCCTGGAACAGGCTCTGGCCCTGGTAGGCGAGGGTCGGCTTGACCGAGAGCATCGGGATGAACGAGAGCTCCTTGCGCAGGCCGAGCTCGACCAAAGAGCCGGTCTGCCCGGGCAGCGTGAGGATCGAACCGGCCGCGTCGATGCCGAACACCTCCGCGTTGCCGTCCGCGCCCACCGTCACACCGCGGTTGCCCGCTCCGACGTAGCCTGCCGCCGACGCCCCGATCCCGATGAGCGGGATGGCATGCGCGGCCGCCGGGGTGAGGGCGGCGGTGAGGGCGACCCCCGCGGCCAGCAGGCGACCGACGTTAGGACGATGGCAAGACTTCATGCGTAAACTCCCTTGCTGCAGAGCGGACGGCTCGCTCGAAGGCCGTCGCTGGCGACGTTGCGGGGTCGAGGGCTTCGGTGCCCACCAACCGTTTGGACCACAGGATGCGGCCGGAGTCAGCGGCGATCAGGCGTACCGAGAGGGTGACCCAAACCCGCTGTTGGCGCGTCTGGATCCGATAGCTGCTGATGGTTCCGGTGAGGAAGGTGCCGACTCTCAGGCGATCGCCCTGGGCCTTGAGCCAGCTGTTGGCTAGCCGGGGACCCGGTCGTGGAACCGGAGACTCGGCGATCGCATCCCTGAGATCCGCGCGGGCTTGGCTCCAAAAGGCCTGGGTGACGGTCGTACCCACCTCTTGTCCGGTCAGGTCGAGGAACTCCACGATCGCTATCGGTCGGGTCCCCCGGCGGGCCGGCTCGTCAGCCGGTGATGATGCCGAGCGTCCAAAGAGCCCGGCACACCCGGCGATCGCCAGCAGAGCGATGACCAGGAACACGTGGCTTGCGGCCCGAAAGGCCCCGACGCGGTGGGCGAAAAGTGTCAAGCTTCCTTAACCTCACCACCCAAATGATACGGAGTTTTGCGCGGCATGTCTAGCTTGCCTGCTAAATCGGGACAAATGTCTCATGCCCGCCGGATGACCTCGATCGGATCCAGCTTCAAGGCGCGCCGGGCGGGCAATAGACAGGCCAGCCAGGCCACGGCGAGGGCCGCGATGGCCGTCAGGATGAAGTCCCATGGCTCCATGCGCACGGGGAGCTTGCTGATGTAGTAGACGTCCGACGGCAGGGGAATCGGGAAGGTGCCGAGGGCCATGGAGAGGCCCGCTCCGCCCAACAGGCCCACACCGACGCCCAGGAAGCCGACCAGGCTGCCTTCGGCGACCACCAGCCGGCCCATGGTGACGCCCGAGGCGCCGACCGCCCGCAGGATGGCGATCTCGCGGCTCTGCTCGAGCACCCACATGGCGAGCGTGTTGGCGATGCCCATGGTCGCGACGATGATGATGAACATGGTCACGATGAAGATGACGAGCTTCTCGAGCGAGAGGGCCTTGAGGAGGGTGTCGTTGTTCACCGTCCAGGCGCGCACGCTGTAGGGGATCTCCATCTGCATGGTGCGCGCGAGGCGCGGGGCCTGGAAGACGTCGTCCAGGCGCACGGAGATGCCCGTCACGCCGTTGCCGAGGCCGAAGACGCGCTGGGCGACCCCGAGGTCCAGGTAGGCGATGTGGGCATCGTACTCGTAGAGGCCCGCCTGGTAGAGGCCCGTGACGATCACCGGCTGCCGCTGGGCGAGGCCGCTGACGAGGAGCATGCGATCGCCGAGCCGGGCCCCGATCTTCTTGGCGAGTTCGGAGCCCAGCATGATGCCGGGCAGGCCGTCGCGGCTCTTGAGATCGCCCTGCTGGACGTACTGGATCCAGTCGGGATTGGCCTTCTCCTGGGCCGGATCGATGCCCCGGATCAGCACGCCGGCCGAGTAGCCCGCTCGGGTGAGCAGGGCCTGTCCGTTGACGTAGGGCAGGGCACTGAGGACGTGGGGGTAGGTCTTGGCCTGCTTCTGGACGGCGGGGTAGTCCCGCACGACGCCGGTGAGCACGTCGGTGATGGCGATGTGCGGCGTGGTCCCCAGGATGCGGCTGACGAGGTCCGCCTCGAAGCCGTTGGTCAGGGACAGGGCCGTGGTCAGGATGGTGACGCCGACCGCGACGCTCAAGACGAGCATGATGGTCTGGCGCCAGCGGGCGCGCAGGTGGCGCCGGGCGATGAACAAGAGGAAGCGCATGGGGTCATGATAGCACGGCCTGGGGGTTGGCGGCTTCCGGTAATGGCGACTCGTCTACCCCCCCATCCCCCCCTGCTAGGGGGGCACTCAAGGGGTAGCCCACGCGCAACAACAAGCCCCCCGGCCATATGGCCGGGGGGCGAAGGCTTGAGGCTTAGAAGCGCTCGAGGACCACCGGGGTGGTCTTGTCGTTCATGTGCACCGAGTCGATGAAGCGGATGAGGCCCGAGGAGGCGCCCATGACCAGCGAGTAGGTGCGGTGGCCCGCGCCGTAGTAGCGAACGCCGTGCAGGATGTCGCCCTCGGTGATGCCCGTGGCCGCGAAGATGATCTCCTTGCCGGGAGCCAGGTCGTTGGTGGTGTAGACCTTGTCGAGGTCCACGCCCATGGCCCGGCAGCGATCCGCTTCCTGCTCGTTGCGGGGCTTGATGCGGGCCTGGATCTCACCGCCCAGGCACTTCATGGCCGCTGCCGCCAGCACGCCTTCCGGAGCGCCGCCGGTGCCCATGACCGCGTGGACGGCCGTGCCGCGCACCGCCGCCGAGATGGCCGCGCAGACGTCGCCGTCGCTGATCAGACGGATGCGCGCGCCCGCGGCCCGCACCTCCTCGATGAGGCCCGCGTGGCGATCGCGCTCCAGGATGACGATCGTCAGGTCCGAGATCTCGCGCTTGAGGGCCATGGCCAGGATGGCCAGGTTGGTCTTGACCGGAGCGGTGATGTCCACCTTGCCCGCGGCCGCCGGCCCCACGATCAGCTTCTCCATGTAGGTGTCGGGAGCGTAGAACAGGCCGCCCTTCTCCGAGACCGCCATGACCGCGATCGAGTTGGGCAGACCCTTGGCGACCAGGTTGGTGCCCTCCAAGGGGTCCACCGCGATGTCGATCTCGCACGAGCCGTCGCGCCACATGCCGACCTTCTCGCCGATGTACAGCATGGGGGCCTCGTCGCGCTCCCCCTCGCCGATGACGATGGTGCCGCACAGGTCCATGCCGTTCAGCGTCTCGCGCATGGCCTCGGTCGCCGCCTGGTCGGCCGCGTTGTTGTCACCGTTGCCCATCAGGCGGCCGGCGGCCAGGGCTGCCGACTCAACGACCTGGACGATGTCGTTGACGATCCGGTTCTCGAGATCGCCCGGCTTGTAGGACGGCGAGAGCGTGGGATTCGCGGAAAGCGTCATTGCTAACTCCTTGTGATGGGAATCCGCCATGGGGCGGATCGATCGGCATCGACATGGATCCGATCGAGCGGGCAGTGTTGTTACCAGTGTAACACGGTTTGAAGGCAGGCCCCACATCGGGGCCTGCCTTCGTCGGGTTGGACCGGGTTAGATCTTGACCTGTCCCTTGTACACCAGGCCCCGGATGGGGTCGATGGTGATGCACTGGCCGTCCTCGATCTTTTCGATGGGCTCGGTGCCCAGGATGACGGGCTTGCCGAGCTCCATTGAGACCAGGGCCGCGTGCGAGGTGAGGCCGCCGGCGGCGATGACCGTTCCGGATGCCACCTCCATGGTGGGCGTCCACTCGGCGTCGGTCTGGTGGCAGACGAGGATGTCCCCCTTCTCCACCTTCTGGCGCGCCTCGGCCGGAGTGCGGGCCACGCGGGCGATGCCGCTGATGGCACGCTGGCCGAGGCCCATGCCGCGGGCCACGATCGAGGTGATGACCTCCACCTTGATGGAGTTGGTGGTGCCGGGCTCGCCCATGGGCACGCCCGCCACGATGATGGCCAGATCGCCAGGGGCGAGGAGGCCCATGCCGGTCGAACAGTCGACCGCATCCGTGAAGAGGGCCTCGATGTCATCGTTCTGGGCGATGTGCATCGGGACCACGCCCCACACGAGGGCCATCTGCCGGCAGACTTCCTCGTTGCACGAGGCGGCGATGATGGGGCACGAGGGCCGGTACTTGGAGACATGCCGCGCGCTCGAGCCCGAGAAGGTCGCGATCACGATGGCGCTGGCGTTCAGCTCGGGCACCATGCGGGTCGCGGCGTGCGCGATCGCATCCTGCACCGGTCGCTGGTAGTGCGCCTCGAGCTCGGGACGCTCGGTGGGCTTGACGTTGCGCTCCACCTGCAGGGCGATGCGCGCCATGGTCTCGACGGCCTCGAGCGGGTAGGATCCCGCCGCGGTCTCGTTGGAGAGCATGACGGCGTCGGTGCCGTCCAGGATGGCGTTGGCGACGTCCGAGGCCTCCGCGCGGGTCGGGCGCGGGTTGTGGATCATCGAGTCGAGCATCTGGGTCGCCGTGATGACGGGCTTGCCCGCCAGGTTACAGGCCCGGATGATCTGCTTCTGGACCAGGGGCACGTCCTCGACCGGGATCTCGACGCCGAGGTCCCCGCGGGCGACCATGACGCCGTCCGCCACGCCCACGATCTCCTTGAGGGCCTGCACGGCCTCACGGCGCTCGATCTTGGCGATGACGGGGGTGCGGACTCCCTGCTTGGCGAGGAAGTCCTTGACCTCCAGGACGTCGGATGCCTGCTGGACGAAGGAAGCGGCCACCAGGTCCATGCCTTGCTGGGCGCCGAAGACCAGGTCTGCCTTGTCCTTGTCCGTCAAGATCGAGATCTTGAGGGGAGAGCCCGGGAAGTTCACGCCCTTGCGGGGCTTGAGCGGGCCGCCCACCATGACGCGGGTCACGAGCATCTCGGGCTTGACCTCGACCACCTGGAGCTCCAGGAGGCCGTCGTCCAAGAGGATCTTGGCGCCCGGCTGGATGTCCTCGGTCAGTCGCGGGTAGCTGACCGAGGCCATCTGCTCGTTGCCCTCGAGGGGCTGGGTGGTCAGGATGAAGGTCTGGCGGGGCACCAAGGTGACCTGGCCACCCTTGATCTCCCCCACCCGGATCTTCGGGCCCTGGATGTCTTGCAGGAGGGCCACGTGGCGGTCGAGTTCCTTGGCGATGCGGCGGACCCGCTCGATGTTCGCCAGGTGGGTCTCGTGGGTCCCGTGCGAGAAGTTGAGCCGGAAGACGTCGACGCCTGCTTGGATCAGGCGGCGGACGACCTCGTCACTGCTCGACGCGGGGCCCAGGGTGGCGACGATTTTGGTGCTTTTGCGTGCTTCCATTATTTATCCCAGATTGTAGAAGGCTTCGCGG
>DATNQJ010000181.1:0-10119 GCA_036704085.1 Stenomitos sp. | reverse complement strand
TCTCTGGGTGAGCGCGTTCCCGCTCGCATGGAGCGAGTCGACGTACATCAAGGTGGCGCAGCAGTTGTACGGTAGGTAAGTCCCGGCGATTGGCGACTCGTTCTACCCCCCCATCCCCCCCTAGCAGGGGGGGATGGGGGGGTAGATCGATAACCTATCCTGCCGAAAGCTTACCCGTAAGCCGGCCCATCCTCAGACGACATGTCGAATCGGTCCAAATCCCGGATCCGCGGGCAATCCGGTAGCGCCCCCAGGATCGTCTGCCCATAATTCTTGGTGAACAGCCGGTTATCGAGGATCGCCACCAATCCCTGGTCCGTCGCCGTCCGGATCAATCGCCCGAAGCCCTGCTTCAGCCGGATGATGGCCTCCGGCAGCGTGTACTCCCGGAACCAGTCCCGACCCTGCATCTTCAACCGCTCCACGTGCGCCTGCACCACCGGATCGTCCGGCACCGAGAACGGCAGCCGATCGATGATCACGCAGGACAGCGCGTCGCCGGGCACGTCCACGCCCTCCCAGAACGAACTCGTCGCGAAGAGTACGGCGTTCGGCGTCGTCTTGAACCACTCGATGAGCTGCCCGCGCGGCAGGTCGCCCTGCTTCTTCACCGGATACGGCAGGGTCTCGAACAGCACGTTGTAGGCCGCGTTCATCCCCTTGTAGCTCGTGAAGAGCACGAACGCTCGCCCCCGGGTCGCCGTCAGGATGTTCCGGATGGCCTCCCGGGCATGCAGTGCGAACTCGGGCGCGTTGGGCTCGGGCAGGTAGCGCGGCACGTACAGGGTCGCCTGGCGCCGGTAGTCGAAGGGACTCTCGAGCTCCAGCTCCTGGGCCTCCTCGAGCCCCACCTTGCGCTTGAAATAGCTGAAGTCGCCCCCCACCCCGAGGGTGGCCGAGGTGCAAATGCCCGGCCGCTGGCTCCAGAGCAGCTCCTGTAGATCCGGGGCCACGTCCAGAGGGGCGCTCTTGAGCTCGAAGTACCCGCGCGCCTTGTCCAGCTCCACCCAGTTGACCCGCTCGGCCAGCGTGACGTCCGCGTACTGGCCGAAGTACTCCCAGCGCGCGATGAGGTTCTCGAGCTGGAGCGCGAGTCGCTGGCGGTGCAGCGGAGCCTTCTTGATGAGCTCGGGATCCAGGAGCCCGCTGCCCAGCGACGAGTCCCGGTCCAGCCACATGCGCAGCATCTTCAGCTGCTCGATGATTCCTTCCAGGATCTCGATGAAGACCGAGTCCGGATAGAGGCGGAACTGGGGGCGATCGCCCCGCAGCACCCAGTCCAGGAGCCGGGCCTCGAAGCCGATGAGCGCGAACGAGATCTCGTCCGGCACCATGCCGATCCGGCGCCGGATCTTCTGGAGCAGCTTGGTGATGGCGTATCGGCCGATGGAGGCCGAGAAGGCCCGGGTGGCCGCCGCCGGCATGTGGTGCGCCTCGTCGAAGACGACGGCCTCATGGCTCGGCAGGATGCCGCCCGCGGCCGCCAGGTCCGCGAAGTACAGGGCGTGGTTCGCGATCACCAGGTCCGCCTGGGCGGTGCGGGTGCGCGCGAGCTTCTGCGGCGAGTGATCGTAGAACTCGCACTTGGCGCCGAGGCAGTCCTCCGCGTCCGAGTGGATCTCGTCCCACAGCCGCTGGCTGGGCACCCAGGGCAAGGTCGAGAGGTCGCCATCCCAGTGCGGCAGGTACTCGGCGAGCCGGTCGAACTCCTCGCGCAACGGATCGCTCGGCGGCAGGCGCCGATCGACCTCCCAGAACTTCTGCTTGCAGAGGTAGTTGCCGCGCCCCTTGGCGAGCGCGACCTTGAAGTCGCTGCCCGTGGCCTGCTGGAGGAAGGGGATGTCCTTCTGCAGGAGCTGCTCCTGTAGGGCGATGGTGCCGGTGGAGACGATGAAGGGCCCCTTGCCCTCCAGGAGCGGGATGAGGTAGCCGAAGCTCTTGCCGCTGCCGGTTCCGGCCTCGATGACGGCATGCTGACCCTCGGTCAGCGAGCGATGGATGGTCTCGGCCATTTGCAGCTGCCCGGGGCGCGCTTCGTACTGGGGCAGCTGCTGGACGACGTCCTGGAACCGTTCGAGAAAGGGCTTGGGCTGTTCGCTCATTCGTCTTCCGAGTCGGGAGGCCCGTCGGCCTCCTGGGCCTGAGGCGGCATGGCCGTCAGGGTGAGGGTAAACTCCTTGCGCTGGCCGTCACGGTTCACCACGAGGCGGAGCTTGTCGCCCACGTGGCGATTGGCGAGGCCATGGATCACCTGGGCGGGCTCGCTGACATCCTTGCCGTCTATCTGGAGGATGACGTCCCCTTCCAGGAGGCCGGCCTTGGCTGCCGGGCTGCCGTCCGCCACGTCGCGCACCATCACGCCGGTGTCGGCCTTCTTGTAAAGCTGCTTGGCGCGGTCCGCCGTCAGCTCGGTGATGACCACCCCCAGCCACGGGCGCTCGACCTGACCCTTCCGGCGCAGCTCGTTGGCGACCCACTGCACCGTCTCGGTCGGAATGGCGAAGCCGATGCCCTGCGCCCGGGCGGCGATCGCCGTATTGACGCCGATCACCTCGCCGTGGAGGTTGAGCAGGGGACCGCCCGAGTTGCCGGGGTTGATCGGTGCGTCGGTCTGGATGAAGGCGACCCGCTCGTTGATGGCCACGTCCCGGTTCATGGCGCTCACGATGCCCGCGGTGACGGTCGTCGAGAGGCCGAGCGGGCTCCCGATGGCCACCACCCAGTCGCCGACGCGCACCTTCTTGGGGTTGGCGAAGGCCAACGTCGGCAGCTGCTTGCCCGGGATCTTGACCAGGGCGAGATCCGAGCCCGCGTCCTTACCGATGACCTTGCCATCGAACTTGCGCCCGTCGCTCAGTGTCACCCGGATGGTGGTCGCGCCGTTGGTGACGTGGTTGTTGGTGACGATCAGCCCCGACGGATCGATGAGGAAGCCGGAGCCCACGCCCTTCTGCTCGAAGTACTGCGGCAGGCGCTTGAGGCCGTCCCCGAAGAACCGATGGAAGAAGGGATCCATCTCGGCCATGGGGTTCTTCTGGCGCGTGACCGTGTCGATGTTGACCACCGCCGGCGCGACCCGCTCGACGAGATCCGCGATGGTGTTGGGGCCCAGCGTAGCCAGGGGAGCGGCTTGGGCGGTGGAGGCAAATGGCAGCGTGAGGGCCAGAGCCAGGGCCAGTCGCTTGGGCATGGCGGATCTCCTTTGCGGCGACAGAAACTGAGAACCGTCCCATTATACCCGCCGGATCCAGTCGCGCCAACGTCTAATGCCCACGACGACCCGCTTTGCGGAGGGACGGGCCTCCCCGCCCGGGCATGGCCATGCGACGCCCTGCCCGGGCGGATGCGCGCGATCGAGTTGTCCCGGGCGCCGATTCTGGTATACTGGATCCTGCCAGAGCGCCCCGGTGGTTGCCGGGTCGGGTCCCATGCGGCGTCGCGCCGTGAACCCCGTCAGGCCCGGAAGGGAGCAGCGGTAAGCGGAGAGCACGGGTGTCATGGATCAGCCTGATCCGCGATCGTCGGGGAGGCCCTGGTAGCTTCAAAAGGGGCGCGGTGACGCGCCCCTTTGTCTTTTGGGGCCCTTGTGAAAGGGTACGAGCGACCGATATAATGTCGCATCCGCCGTTTGGGGCGGAGCATGAGGCACGGTATGGCGACGCGCGATTTCTACGAGGTCCTGGGGGTGTCTTCCAACGCCACCGAGGACCAGATCAAAAAGGCCTACCGCAAGCTCGCCCGCCAGTATCACCCGGACCAGGTCCATGGGACCGGCAAGGAGAAAGAGGCGGCCGAGGCCCGGTTCAAGGAGATCAGTGGGGCCTACGACACCCTGAGCGATCCCGACAAGCGCAAGACCTACGATCAGATGCGCCAGTTCGGAGGAGCCGGGGGCTTCCAGGGCCACACCGGTCCTTTCGGTGGCGGCACGGGTCCGTTCGGGCGCGCGGGTAAGCGCGGTCCGTTCGGCCAGGGGTCTCCGTTCGGCCAGAGCACGGGCTTCGGCGGGGTGGGGTTCGAGGACATCCTCTCCTCCCTGTTCGGCGGTGCGGACACCTACCAGCCGACCCAGGCGCCGCGCGCCGAGGCGGCCGAGACCGGCGTCGAGATCACCCTGGAGGAGGCCTTTCACGGCACCACCCGCGAGGTCACCAATCCCCGCACCTCCAAGCGCCTGAGGGTCAAGATCCCCGCCGGCGTGACCACGGGCTCCAAGGTCCGGGCGGGCGATGCGCTCGTGACGGTGACGGTCCAGCCCCATGCCCTCTTCCACCGCAAGGGGGACGACCTCGAGCTGGAGCTGCCCCTGACCTTCTGGGAGGCCATCGACGGGGCCGAGGTGGAGGTGCCGACCCTCGACGGCTTGATCAAGATGAAGATTCCGCCGCGCACCCAGTCGGGGCGCCTGTTCCGCCTGAAGGGCAAGGGGATGCCCCACCTCAAGGGAGAAGGCCGGGGGGATCTCTTCGTCAAGGCCCTCATCCACTTGCCCCCGGATATCGACGAGCAGGCCCTGGCCCTGTGGAGGCGCCTGGGCACCATGACCCCTTACGATCCCCGCGCGTCCATGCGCGCCCACGCACCGCACTAGGGAGGACGATGTGAACACCGTGGCCTTTCTGAAGCAGACCATCCTGTTCCAGGACCTGGAGCCCGAAGAGCTCGAGGCGATCGCCTCCATCGCGCGCAAGCGCCAGGTGCCCAAGGGATCGATCCTCTTCTACGTCGATGACCCCGGTAACGCCTGCTACATCGTGGTCGACGGCAAGGTCAAGATCGTCGTCAACTCGGGCGATGGCCGGGAGCACATCCTGGGGATCCTGGGCCCGTCGGACTTGTTCGGGGAGATGTCCCTGATCGACGGTCAGCCGCGGTCGGCGACGGCGATCGCCGTCGAGGAGACGTCCGTCCTGACCATCCAGCGCGAGGAGTTCATGCGCCTCCTGGCCGATCATCCGGGCATCGCCATGAAGCTCCTGGTCGTGCTGACGCGCCGCCTGCGCCTGACGGACGCGCACGTGGAGAGCCTGGCCTTCCTGTCGGCGCCCGGGCGCGTGGCCCGGCTGCTGATCCAGCTCGCCAGCCAGTCGGGCGAGAAGACGGATGAGGGCAAGCCGGCCTTCTCGACGCGCATGACCCGCCAGGAGATGGCCAACCTCACGGGGACCAGCCGCGAGACCTTCACGCGCGTGCTGATGGATTATCAGGACCGGGGCCTGGTCTCCATCGACCGCAACCTGTTCGTCTTGCAGAACGAGCCCAAGCTCAAGGAACTCGTCGTCTAGTTTGTGATCGACGTGATCGCTCCTGTTAGCGAAACGGGCTAGTCTGTGTATAACGAATGCACGCCTGATTAGCCTGCCACGGAGGATTCCGCCTTGCGTAACGTTCGAACCGCCCTCGCCGCCCTCGGCGCCGCCGTCTTGCTGGCTGGATGTCCCAGCCTTCCGGGCATCAGCGGCAACCAGACCCTTGAGCCCAAGGTCCTCGCCATCACCTCGTCGGACGATCGGGGCATCACCACCTCGTATGTCGATCTGAGCTGGGCGGGCGTCACCAACGCGGCGACCTACCAGATCTCGTGCAAGGTGGGCGACGGCGAGAGCAAGCCCCTGAGGACCATCGAGAAGACCGAGTTCACGGACAACGTGAACCCCAACATGACCCTCACCTACGTCGTCCAGGCGTTCGGAGCCAACGGCGAGGAGATGGTCACCTCGAGCCCCAAGACCATCCAGGTGCTCAACGCGACGGTCGGCAAGCCTGCCAACCTGACGGTGGACAAGAAGGCCTCGACGGCGGGGACGGCCGTGACGCCCGACTCCAGCAAGCCGGAGCTGTCCTGGGATGCGGCCGCCGGCGCGACGGGCTATTACGTGACCGTGAACGAGGTCGGGGATGGCTCCAAGACGGGCCGGATGGTCTACTCGTCGATCACCAAGACCAACACGGCGACGGTGGGGACGCTCTCGCAGCCGGACCTCAACATCCCGGGCTACACGCAGATCAAGGGCGATGGCCTGGTGAAGGGCAAGAACTACTACTTCAGCGTGACCTCGATCCGCGCGGACGTGGCCGACCTGTCCAAGGCGACGGCGTTCGACGTGAAGATGGGGGATGCGCCGGCGAAGATCAGTTTCTTCTAGGTTTGAAACCGCAAGCCCCTCGCCGAGTGTTTCGGCGAGGGGCTGTTTTTACGTCTGGGCGGCAAAGACGGTCATGGGAGTGAGGAGCCCCGCTCGGCGCTCGTATATGGCGAGTAGCCGGTCCCCGTGATGCACCCGCACCTGAGTGCCCGACGGCTCGTCATGCGCCACGAGCGCCCGTCCATGCGAGATGTCCTGGACCTCCTGCTCGGTCGCCTCCCGCCGCACCAGGTGCGACAGGTAGACGTCCTCGGGAGCCCAGGCGATCTCCTCGTCCAAGGTCACCGCCGCCTCGATCCGGAACGACCCGGCCCGGGTCCGCAGCAGGTACGCCAGAGACGCCGGCACCCCGAGGGCCGCGCCCAGGTCCACCGCCAACGAGCGGATATAGGTCCCCGCCGAGCAGGCCACCCGCACCAGCGCCCGCGGGCGCGAGCCCGGGTACCAGCGCACCAGCTCCAGCTCCTGGATGGTCACCTCGCGCAGGGGAATGTCCTCGACCACGACCCCGGCCCGCGCCAGCTCGTACAGGCGCTTGCCCTGGTAGTGCACCGCCGACACCATCGGCGGCCGCTGCTGGATCGTCCCCGTAAAGCGCGGCAGCACGCCCGAGAGATCCTCGGCCGACAGCTCGCAGTCTACGGCCTCGAGGACCTCACCCTCGGCATCCGCCGTGGAGGTCGCCACGCCGAACTGGATCTCGGCCAGGTACTCCTTGCCCGACTCCAGGTACGGCAACAGGCGGGTCGCACCGCCCACCGCCACTGGCAGGACGCCGCAGGCGACCGGGTCGAGCGTGCCCGCATGACCGACCTTCTTGGTGCCCAGGCGTCGGCGCATGGCCGCGACCACGTCGTGAGCGGTCATGCCGGGGGGCTTGAGGACGTTGATGAGACCGAACAGGTTACAGGACGGCTTGGAGCTCAAGACGGATCGCCTCCAACAACGCGGCGACCGCCTCGTCCATCGAGCCTTTCAGGGTGCACCCCGCCGCTCGGCGATGGCCGCCGCCTCCGAACTTCCCGGCCAGCCGCGAGACGTCCACCCACTGCTTGGAGCGCAGGCTGGCCTTGAGGGTGCCATAGGGGGTCTCCCGGATGAAGAAGGCCACCTCGACCCCCTGGAGGGCTCTCAGACGCTCCGAGAGGCCCTCGGTATGCTCCTCCTCGGCCCCCACCTCGTCCAGCATGGCCTGGCTGATGGTCGTCCACGCGACGCGCCCGCCCTCGGTCAGCTGCATCCGGGCGAGGCCCATGGACTTGATGCGCAGCTCCGGCAGGGGGACCTCCTCGAACAGGTGACGCGAGACCTCCGCCGGCTTCACGCCGAGGCGGATGAGGTCGGCGGCCATCTCGTGGGAGGCGGCGTTGGTCGCCTCGTAGCTGAAGGAGCCCGTGTCCGTCACCAGGGCCGCGTACATCCCCAGTGCCGCCTCGCGGTCGGGCGTCACGCCGAAGTGCCGGAAGAGCCGGTAGACCACCTCGCCGGTGGCCGCGGCGTCCTCCCGGACCAGGTTGACGTGTCCGAAACGCGGGTTGGAGACGTGGTGGTCCACCACCACGATGAGCGGAAAGCCCCTCAGCCGCTCGGTGAGGCGGCCGAAGCGGCTGACGTCCGCCGCATCCAAGGTGACGAGCCCCGAGTCCGCCGGCCAGTCCGCCGGCAGCTCGGTGACGACCTCGTCGCTGCCCGGCAGGAAGCGGTAGGTCGCAGGAAGGGGGTCGGGGCAGAGGTGCAGGACCCGGTGCCCGAAGGCCCGCAAGAGGACCTTCATGGCGATCGCCGAGCCCAACGTATCGCAGTCCGGGTTCATGTGGGAGGCCACCACCCAGGTGGTCGGCCCCCCGTGACGCAGGACGTCGATCTCGGAAGGTAGCCTACTCGGCATGGCCTTCCTGCTCTTCGCGCTTGATGCGGGCGAGCAAATCGTGGATGGCGGCCCCCCGCTCGAGCGAGCGGTCCTGGTGCAGGTGCAGCTCGGGGACGACCCGCAGCTTGAGGGCCTTGCCCACCTCGGAGCGCATGAAGCCCACCGCGGACTGCAGGCCCTCCATGGTCTGGTGCTGGGTCGGCTCGTCGCCGTAGATGGAGACGAAGACCTTGGCGTGCCGCAGGTCGCCGGACACCTCGACATCGGTGACGGACACCATGCCGGTGATGCGGCTATCCTTCAGGCGACGAATGGTGCCGCTGACGACGTCCTTGATTTCCTCGCCGACTCGTTCCGCGCGCTGGCTCCCCATGGTCTCCCCCTTCCCTGAACAGCCTGGCGGGGCTTTGCGCCCCGCCAGGAATTGGATCTACTTCTTGAGCTGCAGCTGGTAGACCTCGATCTGGTCCCCTTCTTGCAGGTCGTTGAACCCATCGAACGACATACCGCATTCGTAGCCCGTCGCGACTTCCTTGACGTCGTCCTTGAAGCGCTTGAGGCTATCCAGCTTGCCCTTGTAGAGCTCGGTGGTCCCGCGCATGACCTTGGCGATGCCGCCGCGCTGGATCTTGCCCTCGGTGACGTAGCAGCCCGCGATGACGTCCTGCTTGCCCACCTTGAAGGTCGCCCGGATCTCGGCGCGGCCCGTGAAGACCTCCTCGTACTCGGGCTCGAGCATGCCCTGGAGGGCGGCCTCCATGTCCTCGATGGCCTTGTAGATGATGTTGTACTCGCGGATGTCCACGCCGTCCGCGGCCGCCCGGTGCCGGGCGCGGTCGTCGGCCTTCACATTGAAGGCGATGACGATGGCGTCCGACGCCGCGGCGAGCATCACGTCCGCCTCGGACACGTCGCCCGTGCCGTTGTGGATGACCCGCACCTGCACGTCGCCGTCCTTGGCCGAGATCTTGGAGAGCGAGCTCTCCAGAGCCTCGGCGGAACCCTTGACGTCCGCCTTGAGGATGACCTTGAGATCCTTGATTTTGCCTTCCTGGATGCGGCTGTAGACGTCGTTGAGCGAGATGTGGCGCGTGGCCTGCAGGCGCTGGTTGCGATCGTACTCGGCGCGCTGGCCGGCGACCGCCTTGGCCGACTTCTCATCCTCCATGACCTGGAAGATGTCGCCGGCGGCCGGCACCGTGGGCATACCGAGCACCTCGACCGGCTGGGAGGGGCCGGCCTCACGCACGCGCTTGCCCTTGTCGTTGATCATGGCGCGGACCTTGCCCGCGACGGAGCCCACCACGAAGTTGTCGCCGATGCGCAGGGTGCCCGATTGGACGAGCACCGTCGCCACCGGGCCCATGCCCTTGTCGAGCTGCGCTTCGATGATGAGGCCCTTGGCCGCCTTCTTGGGGTTGGCCTTGAGCTCGAGGACCTCGGCGACCAGCAGGATCATCTCCAGCAGGGCGTCCAGGCCGATCTTCTGCTTGGCGGACACCGGCACCATGACCGTCTGGCCGCCCCATTCCTCGGCGACCAGGCCGTACTCGGTCAGCTGCTGCTTGACCTGGTCCGGGTTGGCGCCGGGCTTGTCGATCTTGTTGATGGCCACCAGGATCTGGACGCCGGCTTCCTTGGCGTGGTTGATGGCCTCGATCGTCTGGGGCTTGACGCCGTCGTCGGCCGCGACCACCAGGACCGCGATGTCGGTTGCCTTGGCGCCGCGGGCGCGCATGGCGGTGAACGCCTCGTGGCCCGGGGTGTCCAGGAAGGTGATGATCTGTTCGTTGATCTTCACCTGGTAGGCGCCGATGTGCTGGGTGATGCCGCCCGCCTCGCCGGTGGCCACGTCGGCCTGGCGGATGGCGTCGAGGAGCGAGGTCTTGCCGTGGTCCACGTGGCCCATCACCGTGACCACCGGCGGCCGGTTCACCAGCTTCGACTCGTCCTCCTGCACCTCGGGCAGGTACTCCTGGACCTCGAAGCCCTTCTTCTCCACCGTGAAGCCGAACTCGCTGGCCAGGAAGGTGGCGGTGTCGGCGTCGATGAGCTGGTTGATGGTGGCCATGGTGCCACCCTGCATCAGCTTGCGGATGAGGT
>DATNQJ010000180.1:0-2963 GCA_036704085.1 Stenomitos sp. | reverse complement strand
CGTCCGCGGCAGCTCGGCGTCCGCCCGCCACCGCACCTGACCTGCGATCCGCTCGTAGTGCCGCGCCCAGGCGGTGCGCAGGACCTGCACGGCGGGCAGCGACCGCAGCGCAGCGGCGGCCTCGTCGGCATCCAGGGCGTCGAGCAGGGCGAAGCCATCCTCGCCCACGACCCGAGCGTACGCCTCACGCTCGGCACGCTCCTTGGGCAGGCGGGAGTCCTCGACACGGTGGCAATAGCGCTCGAACCACTCGGGTCGGGCCACGCCCCGGGTCCACTCCGGGGCGACGGTGGCCAGTTGGTTCAGCGTCGCCCGCAGGGTCTCGCCGACCAGCTCCAGGCGGTTGAGCACGCGGATCGCGGCGAGCACATGGGTGGAGTCGGTGCGCTGCTGGCCACGGGCCTTGACCAGGCCGCGGGCCCGGAAGCGCTCGAGCATCTGGTCCAGCAGGAGCTGCTCGGCAGAGCCCGCAACCAGACGGGCGCGGAACGCGCTGAGGACGGAGAAGTCGAAGCCGGGGTCGGTCAGCTCCAAGCCCAGGGCGTACTTCCAGTCGATGCGGGCGCGGACGGCGTCGGCGGCCTGGCGATCGCTCAGGTTCTCGAGGAATTGCATCACGGTCACCGTGGCCAGGAGCCCGGGGGACAGCCCCGGCTGGCCGCGCCTTGGGAAGAGGGCGGCGAAGTCGCGGTCGTCGTAGAGCGGCCCGAGTTCATCGCGGAGCCGCAGGTACGTGTTGCCCTTGGGGAAGGCGGCCTGGGCCACCCGAGCGGTCTCCTCGGGGACCGGCGGGAGGGGGTTGGGCCGGAGCGACATGGCGGCACCTCGGGGCAAGAGGTCTTAAGGCGTAAAGCCCTCCAAGATAGCCGTTTGCCGCCCTTCCGTGAATTCGCCAACAGTATCCGGCCGTTTGATGAGACCCGCCAGGCGCCGATGGTGTCATTTTCAGAAGCCGACTGCACTGGCTGATCCGAGAATCAGGCTCGCTCGGGCGCGGATGCAATCGGGTTTTGACCCGGCCCCTGTTCGGAAGTGGGCTGCACTGTCCTCCTTTTGGATCAGAACCCGACTTCACGGCCTCGATCATCGCTTGGGCCATTGCCACGGAAATCAGGCGGCGGATTGGTTTCGGTTCGAACGAGGAACTGCAGGCCGTGCAGGGACATCAAGCCGGTCCAGGACGTACTCGAACAGATCCTGGGGCTTGGCTCCGAAGAAGCGCTCCGCTGCCGTAGTGCCGTCGGGCCTGCGGATCAGGTAGTTATGGATGATCGTCAGCACTTTCAGCTTGCGCGGGCTGAGCTGATGCAGGTGATGATGGCGAAGCGAGAGCTGGCCGTTACGGCCCTCCACACACGAACTGGAGCGCTGGAACAGGTCGGCACACCAGGCCGCCTCGCGCTCGATCACTGCCCGTTGCTCGGCGGGCAGAGCCGCCAGGGGGCCGTCCGGTGCATGGGCCTGAGCCAGCAGGCGGTCGGCCACCCGCCCGATGGTGGCGCGTTCGGTAGGGGAGTGTGCCTGGGCCGCCACCCGCACCAGGTATGGGCCGGCGATCAGTTGCTCGATCAATACCTGCTGCAGTGGGGGTGGGAGACGCAGCGAGTCGACGCGCATCCGGATCACCTGCCAGACCCAAGCGATGGTGGCCACCATCGCTCCGAGAACGCGTCGGGCCTTGGCGATGCGTTCCCGAGCCTTAAGGGCAAGATCGGACTCCTCGGCGATGCGCTCGATCGCGGCGAACCTCGTCGTCAGGCGCTGCCGCACGGTATCCGCGTCACAAGGGGTACCGCTCAAGAGGTCAAAGGGATGATAATCGTCCCCCAAGCCTTGGATCGCCTGGCGCATTCGCTGCTGCCGCTCTTGAGTGGCTTCCACCCGGGCCGCCATCGTCTGCTCAAGGCCTCGGCTCTCCTCGATGCGACGCTCGAAATCAGGAGGGCGACCTGGCCGCCGCTGACCTTGCTGGTAGGCGTCGCGCCGCTCGATCCACTGCTGGGTCTGGTGGCGTGCGCGGTCGAGGTCGATCTGGGCTTGGTTGGTTTGCGAGCGGAGCGAGAGGCTGGTCGCCTTGCCCACTTCGTGCTGCACGTGAAAGAGGTCCGGGCTATGGTGGGCGCCCAAGCCATCGCGGGCGTGGGCCAGGAGCCCTTTTGCCTCGTCGCTGGTGACCTGCACGACCTCCACCGGCAAGCCCTCCAAGGCAGCGGTCAGTTGGCTGGTCCAGGACGTCGCGTCACGCCCCTGGCAGTAGACCTCCAGGAGGATGAAGTCGCTGACCGGCTCGATGCTCACGAGGCAGACCTGGGGATGGAAGGTTTCGTCCTCGCAGGCAGTGATCGATTTGGGCGTCATCTGGGACGCCAGGTGGCTGCGTTGGCTCACGCCGTAATCGAGGATGACCTGCTCGATCTGGCGCGCGACGGCCTGCTGGGAGCCGAAGGAGCTGGCGACAAGATGGTTCAGACCGGTCCGCCGCAGGAACACGCAAACCAGGCGGATGCCACACGTCCCCTGCTGGGTGAAGGTCAGGTGGCAGGCGATCATCAGCCGATGGAGGAAAGCCAAACCCGTCGGGCTCTCGAAGAACGCGACCAAGGCCGGATCGGCATCGAGATTCTTCTTCCGCTTCAGCCAATGCTGGAGTGTGGAACGGGGCACACCCGCCTGCTGGGCAAAGGTGCGTTGGCTGGAGTTGCCGTTCTCGAACTGGAGGACCAACTCGGCCGCTTGACTACGGCACCACCTTGGAGCGGCTTGGGCCACGATCTCGAAGGGCGTCGCGTGATCGGAACGCATGGCTCGCTTCTCGTGCGGGTTATGGAGCAATCCCAGCATTGGGACGTAAACCATGAGCGTATACCCCGCCCGGACCCCGTCAACCCTCAACACTTCCCCTCAAACGGCCGAAACGATGATCGAGGCCGGCTGAGACTGTGGGTCTGCTGGGTCGCCATCTG
>DATNQJ010000179.1:0-2179 GCA_036704085.1 Stenomitos sp. | reverse complement strand
CCCGACCAGCAGGATGGTGCCCACCAGGAACCCCACGAAGAGCGGGGTGTGGGTGCCGAGCGTACCGATGCTCGGCGGGATGTGCTTCTTGCGAGCCAGCGACCCTGCGATCGCGAGGATCGGGACGATGACCCAGAAGCGGCCGATGAGCATGCAGATCCCGAGCACCGTTGCGTAGAACATGCCGTTCACGGTGAGGCCGCCGAAGGCCGAGCCGTTGTTGTTTGACGTGGAGCTGAAAGCGTACAGGATCTCGCTCAGGCCGTGGGGCCCGGGGTTGCCGAGGGGAGCCGTCCCGGCCGGTAGCACGCTCGCGATGGCCGTACCGATGAGCACCGCGGCCGCCGGGAAGAGGATGACCAGGGAGGCCATCTTCATCTCGTAGGCCTCGATCTTCTTGCCGAGGTACTCGGGGGTGCGGCCGACCATGAGGCCGGCGATGAAGACTGCGATGATGGCGTAGACGATCATGCCGTAGAGGCCCGAGCCGACGCCGCCGAAGATGATCTCGCCGAACTGCATGAGCCACATGGGGACCAGGCCTCCGAGGGCCGTGAAGCTGTCGTGCATGGAGTTCACCGAGCCGTTGGAGGCCGCCGTGGTCACAGTGGCCCACAAGGCGCTGTTGACGATGCCGAAGCGGACCTCCTTACCTTCCATATTGCCGCCCGCGTGCAGGGCGCTCGCAACCTGGTCGATGCCGAGGTGGGATAGGAGGGGATTGCCCGCCTGCTCGGCCCCGAGGCACAGCGCGAGCAAGGGGAGGATAATGGCGAGCATGGCGGCCAGGACCGCCCAGCCCTGTCGCTTATCCTTCACCAGCTTGCCGAAGGTGAAACAGAGCCCGGTCGGGATCAGGAGGATGGACAGGACCTCGAGGAAGTTGGAGAACGGAGTCGGGTTCTCGAAGGGGTGGGCGGAGTTCACGTTGAAGAAGCCGCCTCCGTTGGTGCCTAGCTGCTTGATGGCCACCTGGGAGGCGGCAGGTCCGAGCGCGAGCACTTGCTCGACGACGCTCTTGCCGTCCGCCGCCTTGGTGGGATCGAGCAGCTGGGCCGATGCATAGGCGCCGAAGGTCTGGACGACCCCCTGCGACACGAGCAGGAGGGCGAGCACGAAGGACAAGGGCAAAAGGATGTAGAGCGTGCTCCTGGTCAGATCCACCCAGAAGTTGCCGACGTCCTGGGCCGTGCGCCGCGTGAAGCCCCGGATGAGGGCCACGAGCACGGCCATTCCGGTGGCGGCCGACACGAAGTTTTGGACCGTCAAGGCGACCATCTGGGTCAGGTAGCTGAGGGTCGTCTCGCCTCCGTAGGATTGCCAATTGGTGTTAGTGGCGAAGCTGACGGCCGTGTTGAACGAGACCTCGGGGGGAACGGCCCCCAGGTTGGCCGGGTTGAGCGGAAGGCTCGCCTGCAAGCGCTGGATGGCGTACACAGCGAGCAGCCCAAGCAGGTTGAAGAGCAGGACCGCCCCCGCGTAGCGCTTCCAGTTCATCTCCTCGTCGGCACGGACGCCGGCGAGGCGGTAGCAGAAGCGCTCGAGCGGGCCTAGGATCCGCTGGGCGAACGTGGCCTCACCCTCATAAACGCGGGCCATGTAGGCGCCGAGCGGGAGGCCCAGGCCGATGAGCACCACGAAGTAGAGGCCACACTGAAGGAGGGCATTTGCGATCATGGCAGAGTTCCTCTCACGCCTTCTCGCAGAGGCGCACGAAGCCCCAGCTCAGGGCGAAGAAGCCGAGAGACAGGGCCAGAAAAACGAAATCCACGGGGTCCTCCTAGATGAACAGTCCGACCACCAGGTCGATCAGCTTGATGCCGACGAAGGGCACGATCACGCCGCCGAGTCCGAAGATCATGACGTTCCGCATGAGCAGCTGGTCGGCGGTCACGGGCCGGAACTTCACGCCCCGGAGGGCCAGCGGGATCAGCGACGGGATGACCAGGGCGTTGAAGATGAGGGCCGAGACCACGGCACTCTGGGGGCTATGCAGGCCCATGAGGTTGAGGGTCAGGAGCTGGGGGATCGACGCCGCGAAGATCGCGGGGATGATCGCGAAGTACTTGGCGATGTCGTTGGCCACCGAGAAGGTGGTTAGCGCGCCCCGGGTGATCAGCAGCTGCTTGCCGATGGCCACCACGTCGATGAGCTTGGTGGGGTCCGAGTCTAGATCCAC
>DATNQJ010000178.1:0-15239 GCA_036704085.1 Stenomitos sp. | reverse complement strand
CCGCCCGACGCCCCCCTCGACGGATCGCCCCACGCCGCCGTCGGTCGATCCCGGCCGTCCGGTGCCGCCTGCGGTCCACGAGCCTCGCTACTACTGGCAGCCCCAGTTCCCGATCATCCTGCCGAGCGACAAGCGTCCCCTGCCCAAGATCGAGCTGCCGCCCGCTCCTGCCCCTGCCCGCCAGGTCGGTCTGAACGAGGTCTCCACCGACGTGGTCCAGCTTCTGACCGACGACCAGCGCCTGCGCACCAAGAAGAAGTCGCTGGGCTTCATCACCAACTTCTCCGAGCTCAAGTACGACGAGGCGAAGTCGGCCCTCTCCAAGGGCGAGACCATCTACCTCGCTCCGGACGGCGGCGCTCACCTCAACAAGGACGTCTACAAGCCCGTCAAGAGCGTCGATGAGCTCAAGCCCATGCTCCCCGACCTGCGCACCAAGAAGCAGGGCGAGCTGCAGCAGGCCGAGAACCAGGCCTACCAGGGCCGGGTCCGCAACTGGAACGAGAGTGACATCCAGCGCCGTCAGGACAACCTGCCCTCGTTCAACTCGCTCTACGACACCAACACCCTGTCCCTGAACAACTACATCGTGAGCCAGGGTGGCAAGTCGTTCAACCGCAACCTGATCACCGCGATGAACATCTACAACCAGCCTTCGACCCGGCGCGAGATCGCCGAGAAGTGGCACCAGACCCCCGACATGGGCACCGCGGAGTTCAACCGGATGGCCAACTCGGTCATCACCCGCCAGGTGCAGAACCTCGCCTGGCAGGCCGACTACATGGGCGACCCCGAGAACTACCTCGGCTCGATCCCGGTGCCCGGCCTCCGCTACCCCGACACCCAGGAGGACATCGACTACAACGTCGACACCATCCGTCGGGTCGCGAGCGAGTTGCCTATTCTCTTGAATAGCGCCGTCAACGACTAATTCGACCGCTCGAGGGTAGAGCCCTCGAGGTCTTCCACGAAAGCCGACGTCGCCATTGGGAGCGTGAACCAGAACACGCTCCCCTCGCCGTGTCTGCTCGTGACGCCGACCTCTCCGCCCATGGCCTGGACCATGTTGCGCACGATGGAGAGCCCCAGCCCGGAGCCGCTATGCTTGCGGTCGAGGCCGCCATCCACCTGAAAGAAGGGATCGAAGATCTGGGCGAGCTCGGGTTCGGGGATCCCGATGCCCGTATCGGCCACGCTGACGCGAATCCGATCGCCCTCGAGGCGGCTGCTGATCCGGATGGTGCCGCCGGGCCCGGTGAACTTGATGGCGTTGCCGATCAGGTTGTTGAGCACCTGGACGACCCGGCGGGCGTCGGCCCAGACCTTCCGCTCCGGCTCCAGGAGGATCTCGAGTCGGATCCCCTTCTTGTCGCTGAGGGAGCGCAGCGTGTTGAGGGCCTGATCGAGCACGGCCGTCAGGTCCACCTCCTCATGCTTGATCTTCAACGCCCCGGCCTCGAGCTGGTGGCTGTCCAGCAGGGAGTCGATGAGCCCCGCGAGCTGGTGGGAGCCCTCCTTCATGTGGTCGACGAACTCGGCCTGCTGAGGGGTCAGGGGGCCGCCGATGCGATCCTCGAGGAACTCCAGGTAGCCGATGACGCTGGTCAACGGGGTCCGTAGCTCGTGGCTGACGGTGCTGATGAAGTTGCGCTTGAGCCGGTCGAGCTGGACGAGCTTCTCGTTCTGCTGCCGCAGTTGAGCCGCGGCTTCCTGCAAGAGGAAGACGACCATCCCCAGGCCCGTCATGAGATTGAGGATCCCCCCGAGCCAGTAGCCCACCCACTCGATGGGGGTGACGGCAAGGATCGGGAAGGTGAGCGGCAGGAGGCCCGTGGCAATCAGCGGAAGGGCCAGCCACTGGGCCCGAGGGGCCCGTCGGTCGGGGATCCGTCGCATGGCCACCCCCAGCCAGACGAAGCCGATACAGAGCGACAACCCGGGCGCGATGAAGGTCCTCTCGTAGGGAAGGCCGAGCAGCACGGTGAGGGCGCTGCAGGCACCGGCCGGCAGCACCGTGTACCAGAAGTACTTGCCGTCGAGGGGCTTTTCCTGGAGCAGGCGGGCGGTCTGGATGAGGTACCAGGCATTGAGGTAGGCCGCGACGATCTCGGCGATGGTCAAGAGGGGCGGTCGCCCCAGCGGCTGGGCCCAGGAGTCGAGGACCAGCATCAAGAAGCCTGCGCCATAGGCCTTGATCCAGGCGCGGAAGAATGGGCTGGGTGCGTTCTGCTGGACGAACCACGAAACGAGCAGGATCAAGCCGATGCCCGAGACGTTGAAGAGGTTGGCGAAAAGCTGAACAGTCACACGAAGGCCTTAACGCTCGCTTGCTTATGAACCGTTGACGATTCTATCACGGGAAGTTTGCATTCTTGTTACGCATATTTATGGTTGTGAGATTTCTCACGAGGCGCGGGGCGTCTAACTTTCCCGACGTTGACATGGCGCGGGTATACATCCCTTGCTTGTTTCCAGCACTCCGCCGACGGGAAGTCGGCTCAGGAAAGGAGCTTGTGGATGTCCAAAGCCACTGACCATCTCGAGACGCTGGATACCATGATCTCCGAAGCGGTGCAGCGTGGCCTCATGCATCACACCGCCGAGGACGCGGCCCTGGATGGCCGTATCGTGACCGTTGGAGGGCGCGAGCTCCTCAACTTCGGATCCTGCAGCTACCTGGGCCTGGAGCTCGATCCCCGCCTCAAAGCAGGGGCCATCGCGGCCGTCGAGCGCTACGGCACCCAGTTCTCCTCCTCGCGGGCCTACATGTCCGCTCCGCCCTATGCGGAGCTGGAGGGCCTCTTCGAGCAGCTCTTCGGCGCTCCGGTCCTCCTGGCCCCGACCACCTCTCTGGCCCACCTGTCGGCGCTGCCGGTCCTCATCGACCCGGACGAGGACGCGGTGATCTTCGATCAGCAGGTTCACAGCAGCGTCCAGACCGCCTTGAAGCTCGTCCGAGGCCAGAAGGCCCACATCGAGCTCTTGAGGCACAATCGGATGGACGTGCTGGCGGAGCGAGTCGAGGTCCTGAGCAAGACGCGCCGCAAGGTCTGGTACCTCGCGGACGGCATCTACAGCATGTACGGGGACACGGCCCCCATGGCGGAGCTGGCGGCCCTGTTGAATCGCCACGAGCAGTTCCATCTCTACGTGGACGACGCCCATGGCATGTCCTGGCACGGTCAGAATGGCCGGGGCTACGTCCTGGAGTGCCTGCCGAGCCACCCGCGGATGGTGGTGGCGACCTCGCTCGCGAAGGCCTTCGGGGTGGGCGGCGGCGTGCTGGTCTTCCCGGATGGCGAGCTGCGCCGCCGGGTCAAGACGTGCGGCGGCCCCATGATCTTCTCGGGACCGATCCAGCCTCCGTCCCTGGGGGCGGCGATCGCCTCGGCTCGCCTGCACCTGTCGGGCGAGTTGCCGGAGCTCCAGCAGGCCATGCAGGCGCGCATTCGGGAGTGCAACCGCATGCTCGAGGCCCACGGCCTACCGCTCGTTTCGTTCTCGGAGTGCCCCATTCGCTTCATCGGGATGGGCCAGCCCCGCGTGGCCTTCCGCATGGTCGAGCGCCTCCTGGAGGCGGGGTTCTTCACCAACGTGGCCATGTTCCCCGCAGTGCCCATGAAGCGCGCGGGGGTCCGCTTCACCCTGACCCTGCACCAGTCGCTCGACGACATCCGGCGCCTGGTCGAAGCCCTGGCCCACCACCTGCCGGCGGTCCTCGCAGCGGAAGAGACCTCGCTGGCGAGCATCCACAAGGCCTTCGACCTGACACCGGTCCTGCCGGAGGCGGTCGACGCCCTGGCACTTGCGAGCCTCCAGGTCACCGTGAAGGCGGCCGAGCCGGAGCTTTCGGTCGAGCATCACACGACCATCCATGACCTCCGTCCGGACGAGTGGGACCGCCTGCTTGGCGCCAACGGATCCTTCACCTGGGAGGGCCTGCGCTTCCTGGAGGAGACGTTCCGAGACCAGCCGGATCCGGCCAACAACTGGAAGTTTCACTACTACGTGGTCCGGGACCGGGCGAAGATGCCGGTGCTCGCCACCTTCTTCACCGAGTCCCTTTGGAAGGACGACATGCTGGCGAGCGCACGCGTCTCCCGCCAGGTCGAGGAGAGTCGGAAGGAGGACCCGACCTTCCTGACCTCGCGGTGCATGGCCATGGGCTCGCTGTTGACCGAAGGCAACCACCTGTACCTGGATCGCACGAAGGACTGGAAACGGGCCATGACGTCCCTGCTCGAGGCGGTGGAGGCAGAGCAGGAGCGCGCCGGCATCAAGACCCTGGCCCTGAGGGATCTGCCGGCCGACGACCCGGAGCTCGAGGCCTTCTTGCGGGGGCTGGGGTACGTCAAAGTGGCCATGCCGGAGAGCATGGTCCTCGAACTCGACTGGCAGGACGATGAGGCCTTCCTGCAGACCCTCTCCCCCAAGGCACGCTATCATCAGCGCCGCGAGGTGCTGCCCTGGGAGCCGCAGTATCGGCTGGAGGTGATCCGCCATGGCGATCCGGCCCCGAGCCGCGAGCTGCTCGACCATCTCTACGGCCTCTACCGGAACGTCAAGACGCAGAACCTCGCGCTGAACACGTTCGACCTGCCCACGAACCTGTTCGAGCGGATGCTGCAGCATCCCGGCTGGGAGCTCCTCCTGCTCTACCTCGACGATGAAGCGGCCGGGGACCGACCCGTCGGGGTGGGGGCTGCCTTCGTGGGCCCTGAGCAGTACTGCCCCATGGTGATCGGGCTGGACTACCGCTTCGTCCCCTCCCACCGCAGTTACCGTCAGTCCCTGCTACAGGCCATGCGCCGGGCGCAGGCCCTCGGCAAGCGGCGGCTCCTGTTGGGGATGGGGGCCGGTCTCGAGAAGCGGCGGTTCGGCGCACGGCCCGAGGCGCATTGCCTGTACCTCCAGACGTCGGACCTCTATCCGCAGGCCGTGCTCGCCCAGATGGAGGAGGCGGGGTAGGGACGGCGCCCGGAGCCACGCGTGCTATGATCCTCGGGTCGTCGCGCGCGGAGGATCGAAGCATGGCCAGCCTGCCCGACCTGGAGCAGATTCGGGCCGGGGTTCATGCCCTGGGCCCGCTGGCTCCTGCCGCCATGGTCGGCCTGATGGTCGTGCAGCAACTGGTCCCGGTGATTCCAGGGGGCCTCCTGCTGGCGCTGTCGGGCATCCTCTTCGGCGTGCCCATGGGCTTCGCCCTCACGATGCTCGGCACCCTCGGATCCTCCTTTGCCTGCTACATGGTGGGGCGGGGCCCCGCCCGCGCGGTGGTGCATCGCTTCGCGGGCGAGCTGCGCATGCGCGGCATCGAGGCGCGACTGGCGAACCGGGGCGTGCCCAGCGTGATCGCCCTGCGGGCTTTCCCCTTCTTTCCCTCCTACGTGATCAGCTACGGAGCGGGCATCGTGGGCGTGCCGCTCCGGACCTACCTGATCGGCTCGGTGATCGGGTGCGCTCCGGGCAACTTCCTGCATGTGCTCCTGGGCGATCGCCTCATGCACCCGACCGATCCCTGGTTCTGGGCGGCGATGGGGGGGCTTTTGCTGTTGTCGGGGCTGGCGTACGGCCTCGAGCGGCTGACGCGCTACCGGTCGATGGGGAAGGACGACGTCGACGCGGGCTGAGGCATCTCCTTCTCGGCGACGCGGTTGACCTCGGCCATCGAGGGCACTCCGTCGGGCCGATCCGGCGGGTAAAGCACCTCGCTGGCGGTCCGAGGCTGGTTGAGCGCGGCTTCCGCGGCCTTCTTGGCGTCAGGCCCGCCCTTCCGGGCATCCGCCTGCATCGAGTCGGGCGTGTAGTGGTTCATGATGATCTCGGAGTAGCGCGAGCGGTAGATGCCGCGCGAGACCACCGCCCGGGGGCCCATGTTGTAGGCGACCAGCGCGCGATGGCGCAGGTCCACCGCATTCAGGTTGGGGTAGAGCCGGTCCATGCGCTCCTTGTACCAGGAGAAGATCCGGCAGCCGAGATCCAGGTTGGTGGCGGGATCCGTCCACTTGGAGCGAGGGATGCCCCGGTGCTGGAAGTGGAAGGGCATCACCTGCATGAGGCCCACGGCGCCGACCGGGCTCACCTCACGGGCGTTGAAGCTGCTCTCGAGGCGGACGACGCGGGCGACCAGGACGGGGTCCAGGTGGTACTTCTGGGCGGATTTCTCGATGACCCAGGCGTAACGCTTGGCCGCGGTCACGCCGGCCACGGATTGAATGTACTGGTAGGTCGGATTGGGGGTGGCTGCCGACGCCTCAGCGGCCAGCGCCGACGGAATCGTCGACAGTGACGCCATGCAGAGGGTCGAAACGAGCAGCTTTTGCAATACAACAATCTCCAGGTCGCACCGGGCTACGTCACAATACCCGCTCAGATGCCCTGAACAACCGCTCTAGCGGCCATTTCCAGGCAATCTTGACGTGTCCTTCGTCACAAAGCAACCTTATTGTAACTTGATCGCTTGCTTCTTGGCCAGGTTCTCGGGCAGCTCCGGGCGATCCAGATCCAGCGTCAGGTGGCGCGCCTCGCCGGCTTCCAGCCGCGTGATCCAAAAAGAACGCGTCTTGACCCCGTCCGAGACGGTCAGATAGTGCTCGCCGGGCTCGAGGTGGGCGTATTGCCACGATCCGCCGGCATCGGTCTGGCCCGCCCACTGGAGATCGAGGGTGGTGCCTCCGTTGGCAAGCGGGACGCCTTGCTTGACCAGGTGGACGGTCAGGCTTGCCGCCTGGGGCGGGGGAGCCGATAGCCCCAGGAAGATGCCGTAGGCTTCACGGCGCGCGCGGGCGCTCGCGTCGCCGATCGGGGCGGGACCGGGGACCACCGTGACCGAGGGGCAGGTGGTCTGGATGAGCGTGTAGGTCGAGTCGGCCACGGTGCTGCCGGTGGCCTGCAGGACGCCCGCGAGGGCGGTCCGGATGTCGCCGGCGATCCGCTTGCCGTTGGCGCTGGTGGGATAGTGGCTGGTCTGGAGCGCGCCCGTGAGGGTGTGCCCGATGGTGAGGAACAGGGTCGCCCCGCGCAGGTTGGCGTCCCGGACGCGCTGGACGTCCGAGGGGCTCTCGTCGCGGCCGCGCGTGAGCGGCGCCTGGGCTCCGGCCGCCTCGAGGTAGCCGCGCAGGTAGTCGGCGACCATCCAGTTGTAGCCGGCGAGCTTGCGGCGGGTGGGATCCTTGTCCTCGCTGCCGCCTTCGGGGTTGAGAAAGACGGTCTGGGTCCGCAGCTGCGGGTTGGTGAAGGTCGGGACGCGGATGGGCACGTACTGGGGCTTGGTCAGGGAGAAGGCCTGGATCCGGATTCCCGGCTTGACGACCCGGAGCTCCTGCAGGCCCTCGGGAGCCTTGTCGAACCACCAGTAGCCGTCGGCGTTGCTCTGGGTCATGCGGCTTTCGGTGCGCCCCATGGCGACGATCGTGACGCCGCCCAGGCCCTGATCGTCGGGGCCCTGGACCGAGCCGGACAGGACGGCCCGGTGCTGGGTGGGTGCTTTGATCTGAAGCTTGGCGGTGCCGGCCGTGGCCTCGAGGTGGGCCTGGGGCGCGGCGTCCGTCAGGTAGTTCACGGTGAGCCCATCGCGGGTCCGGGTGCTCGGGTGGGCAAGCTTGGCCCCCGCCACGGTCCAGCGCACCTCGGTGCCGTCGGCGACGGGCATGCCCTTGGCATCGAGGACCCGCATCGCCACGGGCCAGGGGCCGTCCTCGGGAAGGGCCGAGAGCGGGAGATCGGGGCGCAGGGTCGCGGCAGGGCGGGCGATCGCGAACGACCGCTCCGCGCGCTCGGTGGAGTTGCCGCCGAGGTTTCGCGCCTGGAGGCTCAGGGAGTGCGTGGCATTGGAGAGGGGCCCGTCCGCCTGGAAGATCAGGCTCTGGTCCTCGGGGTCGAAGTAGCCGCGCACCCGCTTGCCGTCGAGCATGAGGTCGATCGCAGCGGGGTCGATGGGGCCGCCCGAGAACTCGGCGGTCCAGGTGGGACGGGCGGGATCGCTGCCGGCAGCGGGCTCGAAGGCGGTGATGCGGGGCGTGCCCTTGGCGAAGTAGTCCAGGATGCCGAGGTAGTAGGCCTGGGCCTCCAGCAGCTGCTTTGCGGGCTGGCGCAGCTTCTGCTCGGTGGGCGGGTGGCTGAGGTAGGAGGCCTCACCGAGCACGGCCGGGACGCGCGCGTTGCGCAAGACGGCGTAGTTGCCCGGCATCAGGCGCTCGTTGGGCAGCTGGAGGTTGCGCACCAGGGAGCGGTGCAGGGCGGCGCCCAGGTCCACCGACGGACCCGCATCGTCCATCTTGTAGTAGGTCTCGGTGGTCTCGAGGTTCTTCAGGGAGTCGAGGGTGGCGTTGTGGTGCACCGAGACGAAGAGATCCGCCGGGAGCCGGTTGGCGATCTCGGCCCGGGCCTTGAGGTCCTCGGAGAGGGGGCTGCCCTCGGGAGCCACCCCCGTGTCGCCCTCGCGGGTCATGACGACCCTGGCGCCCGCCTGCCGCAAAAGGGCGGCGAGCTGCTTCGCGACGGCGAGGTTGACGTCCTTTTCCTTGGTGCCGGCGGGTCCCACCGTGCCGGTTTCCTTGCCGCCATGGCCCGGGTCGACCACGATGACGCGCCCCTTGAGGGGCTGTGGGGTCGGGTCGGGCAGGGCGTCGACGAGGGCCGAGTAGACCTTGGCTTCGTGCGGCAGCAGGGCGGCTTCCGGCTGGCGGGGGCCTTCGTCGGCGGCGGGCATGGCGCGCATGGTGGTGGCGCAGCCGGAGAGCAGAAAGGCCAAGGCGAGGCCGACGAGCCGGAAACGGGCAGGGCGGGGCATGCGGGGCGATACTCCTGAAAAAGGGATCCTGCCCATTCCTACCCGGTCCCGGGTGAAATCATCTGTCGGGGGCCGATCTCAGGGGGAGTCGGTCTCGGCCCCCTCGGGGACGGGGGTGGCCATCCGCGCATGCAGGTCCGGCTCGTCCTCCGCGAAGGCCCCGAGCGGAGGAACGCCCGGCACCAGGGGGTAGGGCTTGGAGGCCTGCTCTTGCCGGATGAAGGCCTCCTGGGCCTGACGGATCGCCTCTAGGCGGCGCGCGCGCTCGTCGGATTCCATCGTGCCTCCCCTACTTCTTTCCCCAGAGCGACTTGACGCCCTCGATGAGGTAGTCGATGGGCGCTCGCTGGCGATTGTCCCATGCCTTGAACAGGTCCTCGCGGTCGGCATAGGAATATTTCCGGCCATTATAGAGGACGGTGACATCCGACTTGTCAATGGCGAGCGCGTTGCGCTCCTTCAGGCCGACCAGGACCTCGTCCTGATCGCTGAAGGTCTTGATGAAGTTGCCGCCGTCGGCCCACTTGTCGGCGAAGGTCGCCGCGAAGGGCACGTCCTTCTCGAAGACGACCGCGGAGCTGGAGGCATCCCCGGCAAAGTTATAGGCGAAGTAATCGGCGGTTTCCTTGTTGAGGGACCAGGAGGCCAGCTCGCGGTGCGGGATCTGCATGGTCTTGGAGGCATCGTCCCGCCACGCGTTCACCACCGACTCCACCATCTGATCGCCGCGGGTGCCGCGGTAGACGTGGAAGGCGTCCGGCACCGGGATTCCGGTCAGCTCCGAGAGGCGCTGCCACCGCTCCTGCCGGGTGGCGAGCATGTCGCCGACCGTCTTCTGTAGCCCCATGTCGGCCGACCCGCCCTTCATGACGTCGGAAAAGGCGCTGTTGATCAGCTTGGGTCCCGGGGTGATGGTCTTGAAGCTGGTCCAGGTCCAGATGAGCTTGTTGTCGCCGGCCTTGAGGCCCTCGTCCATGAAGATCTTGTCGAAGGCCTGGTTGAGCCGGCTGTTGTAGTTGGCGTTGAAGGTCACGGGGATGGACTCGAGCGTCGCCAGGTCGCGGTGCATGTCGAGCTCGTCGTTGAAGAGCTTCAGCATCGGATGGTTGCCGTCCAGCACTCCGGTGAAGGGCTTGATGTCCTTGAGGGGACCCACGGGCTTGGCGCCCGCCGCTTCGAGCAGGGCGGCCACGTCCTGGTGGCCGCGCGCCTTGGCCACGTCCAGGATGCCGTTGCCCAGCTTGTCCGGGATGTTGGGGTTGGCCCCCGCCTCCAGGAGGACCTTGACCGTGTCGGCGTCCCCGCGCGCCGCGGCCCAGAACAGGGGCGTGCGGCCCTTGGCGTCGGCGATCGCCACGTCGGCCCCTGCGGCGATGAGCTTCTGGGCGTCGGCCGCCTTGCCGTCGAAGGCCAGCTTGTGAAGGGCGGTCTGGCCCAGCCGGTCGGCGCCGTTGACGTCGAACTTCGCCTGCAAGAGCTTGTCGACGGCGGCCGAGCCGTTACTGAGGGGGACCTTGGGGTAGAGCGCGTCGAAGAGGGGAGTCGGGTCCGTCTTGGTCCCCTTCTTCACGAGTCCCGAGACGCTGTCCCAGAGTTCGGCGGAGGTCTTGGCGACCGTATTGCTCAGCTCGAGGTTGTCGGCGCTGGCCTTGACGGTTTTCTCGATGGCTTGGGCGACGTTGTCGGCGATCTGGTTGGGAGCGAGGGCCTTTTCGACGACCTTGGCGGGCTGGACGGCTTTGACGACCTGGTTCAGCTTCATAGGCGCACCTGCAGTTCGGCAACGTGACAGACGACGATACGGTGTAACCGTACTGTACCCCGTACGTCCATCTGACTACCGCTTGCTCTGGTTGTGCCTATTTGGTCGGTTACCCCTAGTCGGTAGGGATAGCGTGAGGCCTAGTTCACCGTGCCGTAGAAGCACTTCAGGTAGTTGGTCTCCGAGGCCGCGGGCAGGATGGGATGGTCCATGCCGGCACCGGCGAGCTGCATCATCCGCAGCCGCTTGCCCGAGTCCATGGCCGCTTCCTGGATGACGTTCACGAAGAGCGTCGGGTCCATGTGGTGCGAGCACGAGGCGCTCACCAGCAGGCCGCCCGGCCGCAACAGCCGGATGCCCCGCAGGTTGATCTCCTTGTAGCCGCGAATCGCGCCCGGGATGGACTCCTTGGTCTTGGTGAAGGCCGGCGGATCGAGGATGACCACGTCGTACAACTCGCCCGCCTTCTCCTGCTCGCGCAGGAAGTCGAACGCATTGGCCGCCACCCACTTGCAGCGGTCCTCGACCCCGTTGAGGCGCGCGTTGGCCTCGCCGAGCTTGACCGCGTCCTCCGAGATGTCGACGCTCACCACCTCGCTCGCCCCGCCCAGGGCCGCGGCCATGGTGAAGCCACCCGAGTAGCTGAAGCAGTTCAGGACGCGCTTGCCCTCGCTGAGACGGCCCACCTGGAGCCGGTTCGGGCGCTGGTCCAGGAAGAAGCCCGTCTTCTGGCCGGAGGTGATGTCCACGTGCAGCTTGTAGGGCCCCTCGTGGATGACGAGTTCCGAGGGCGGGGCTTCGCCCCAGAGCACGCCGGTGCGCTGCTCCAGGCCCTCGAGGCGTCGCACGGGCACGTCGCTGCGCTCGTAGATGCCCTTGGGCTGCACGAGCTCCACCAAGAGCTCGACGATCTCCTGCAGGCGCACCTCGATGCCGAGGGCCAGCACCTGGATCGAGAGGTAGTCCCCGTAGCGGTCCACGATGAGCGCAGGGAGGCCATCCGACTCGGCGTTGACCAGGCGGTAGGCATCCGTGTCCTTGACGTACTCCCGACGCAGGGCGATCGCCTCGCCGAGCCGGTTCTTCCACCAGGTGCGGTCGATGACCTCGCCCTTCACGCGGCTCAGGATACGCACCAGGATGTTGCTCTTGGTGTTGCAGTAGCCCTGCCCGATGAAGCGGCCGCGCGCGTCATAGACGCTGACGATCTGGCCGTCGGCTTCGGCGGGCGGCTTCTCGAGCACCTCGCCCGCGAACACCCAGGGGTGGCCGGCGAGGACCCGCGTGTCGCGGTTGCGCTTGAACTGGACCTTGAAGCCTTCGGCAGTCTGCGTCATGGGTGTTGGATCGTTCCTTCGAGGGAGTTGAACACGATGCCGGCCGGAACCTGCGGATAGAGGTCGGCCGTGTGATCGGGGAGGGTGTCGAGTTGCCGGGCGATCGCCTGGAGCGCCTCCAGCTCGGGTGCATGCAGGAAGAAGGCCAGGTCGAACTGTCCGGAGCCGAGGCCCATGAGCACCTCGCGGTGGTCGCGGGCATAGGCGATCCGGCCGGCCTCCTCGTTGAACCCCAAGATCCGCTTGAGGACGACCTCGTGCAGCACCGTGACGTCCAGGCGCTCCCACTCGGCCGCATGGCCCAGGTGCACCAGGTCCGGCATGGCCTCGGGCCGGGGAACGAGCGTGTAGAAGGTCAGCTCGTTGGCCCGCACGACGTGGAGGCGCCCCGGGGCGCTCTCTTCGGCCAGGATCGACTCCACCTGCTCGGGGAAGGGCAGATCGGGATGCACCGGCCGTTTGAAGACCTCGAAGCAGGCGTCGAGCCGGGAGACGAAATCCGCCGGCACCTCCGCCTTGACCAGCCGGTGCACGGGCGTCAGGGTGAGCCCCGGATCCTCGGTGTCGACCAAAAGCGTCAGGATGAAGTTGTGAAGCCCGTCGACCGGGTCGGCGCCGTGGCTGTTCAGGTGCTCCTGATAGGCGAGGGCCGCCTTGTAGCGGCTCGAGCCCTCGATGAGGTACAGGGCGCGGTCGTCCCATCCCTCGAGGATCCGCCCGTAGAGCGCCGGATCGATCACCCGCCACAGGCGGTGCTCCTCGCCGAATTCGTCGACGAAGGTCTGGAAGGGCGGCTCGTCGCAGATCTCCATCAAGAGCTCGGCGATGTCCTGGTCCGGGTCGTCGTAGAGGGCCACTACCGGGCTGGTGTTGGCGTGAACCGCCGAGAGCAGCGCGAGGCGATCGGAGACCCGCTCGGGATCGCTGTCCTGGATGGGGAGCACGACCTTGCGCGCGGGAGCCTCGAGCCCGACCAGGGCGAAGAACCCGCGCCGCACCCGTGCTGGCCCCTCCGAGCCGCCATGGAAGGCCTGCTCGTAAACGTAGAGGCCCGTCATCTCGTCCCGGCGCAGCACGTTGTCCCGCAGCCACTCGGTCCAGGTCTCGCCCGCCCGCGTGTTGCGGTTGTTCTGCGCGGTATCCGAGGGATTCTCCTGGCCGAGCTCCAGTCGGATGGCGTTGTAGGGATGGCGCAGGTAGTAGCGGTACAGCTCTTTGGGCCCGATCGTGTCGTACGGCGGGCAGATGACCTCGGTGAGGTTGCGGGCCTTGGCGGGATGGTAGCGCGCCGCGCGGAAGGGTCGGATATCAGCCATGAATGCCTCAAATTGGGACAGAAGCCTCCATGTTACACGGCAGATCGGGCCCCCGCAAGGCTGGAAGAGGCGGTAGAATGGGGTTGTCCCCCGACCCGACGAGAGGCCTCCGATGACTCAATCCCCGACTTTCCAGAACTTCGATCTGCCCGACGAGCTGCTTTCCGGCCTCAAGCGCCGCGGCTTCAAGGAGCCCACCCCTATCCAGGCCCTCGTCATTCCCGAGGTCGGCAAGGGTCGGGACCTCATCGTGCAGGCGCAGACGGGCTCGGGCAAGACGCTCGCCTTCGGCCTGCCCATCCTCAAGCGGGAGCCCGTGGACGAGCGGGCCCCGACGGCGCTGGTCATCGCGCCCACCCGCGAACTCGCCAAGCAGATCCGCCAGGAACTCATCAGCGTCTCGGGCACCATGGAGCGCTCGATCGTGGCCGTGCCGGGCGGTGAGAGCCTCGACAAGCAGGTCTCCCAGCTCAAGAAGGGCGCGCATGTCGTCGTCGGGACGCCGGGCCGACTGGTCGACCTCATGGAGCGCGGCGCCCTCAACCTCAAGCATGTGAAGGTGCTGGTGCTCGACGAGGCCGACGAGATCCTGGCCAAGGGCTTCGAAAAGGAGCTCATGGCGCTGGTCCAGCGGATGCCGGACGCGCGCCAGACCATGCTCTTCTCGGCGACCATGCCGGCGGCCGTCCAGCGGCTTGCGGACGAGGCCCTCAACAAGCCGCACCGGATCAAGGTGGCCGAGGCCCCCGAGACCCCGCGCGAGATCGACCACTTCATGCTCGAGGTCGCCGACGAGACCCGCCTGTCGGCGCTGGTCAGCTGGCTCAAGACCGAGAAGCCCTTCATGGCGATGGTCTTCTGCCGCACGCGGACCGAGACCGAGTGGCTGGCCGATCAGCTCACGGTCCTGGGCTTCGAGAACGAGTACCTGTCGGGTGAGCTCTCGCAGGCCAAGCGCAGCCGCATCCTGGAGGCCTTCCGGACGGGCGACTTGCCCCTGCTCATCGCGACCGACCTCGCGGCGCGCGGCATCGACGTGCCCGGCGTGACGCATGTGGTGAACTACACGGTGCCCACCACCGTCGAGACTTACGTCCACCGCACGGGTCGTACGGGCCGCGCAGGGCGCAAGGGCGTGGCCTTGACCCTCGTGGCGCCGAGCGAGCAGCGCGCCCAGCAGGCCATCCAGAAGCTCTCGCCGATGGCGCCGTGGCGGGGGCTGGTCATCGAGCCGTTGCCCCGCAAGATTCCGACTGTCGCTCCGCGCCGTCCGGGAGGTGCCGCCCCGAAGGCCGGTGTTGCCCGTCGTCCTGCCCAGGCGGCTCCTCAGAAGCCGGCCCAGGGCGCTGCCCGCCAGTCGGCCTCGGGAACGGCCCAGAAGCCGAGTCAGGGGCCTGCTCGCAAGCCTGGCCAGGGACCGACCCAGAAGCCTGGCAAGGGACCGGGCGGCAAGCCCGGTCAGGGCCCGTCGCGACGCGGTCGGTGATGGTTGATAGTCTGGTCCTGCCTGCTGGTTAGGAGGAGCATTTCGTGGAGCGTCGCTTTTTCGCCCGGGGCGAGTCGCACCTGCCGTGCACCCTGGAGATTCAACACGGGGACCAGTTTGCCCCGCCGGTCATGGCGCAGTTCGAGAACATCTCGGGCGGCGGGGCGCGCGTGCTGACGCGCGAGACCTTGCCCGAGGGGGCGCTCGCCCGCGTCTCGGTGAACATGGGCGATGAGGGCGAGCAGCTCTTCACGGCCCGGATCATCCGGGTCGAGCCGTTGGAGGGCGAGACGCCCTTGTTCCGTGTCGGCTTCGAGTACGTGGAGATCGACCCGGCGCTGCGCGACCACCTGTTCTGGTTTGCGACGGAGCACCTGGGGGACTAGGACTCCGATCCCACGTTCCGCCGGGCGCGCCGGATGATGAGCGCCATGTCCACCAGTGATCCCAGGTAGCAGACGGCGACGGTGGCATCGGCGAGCCACATGGGCAGGCGCAGGTTGTCGATGCTCAGGCCCACGGTGGCCATGGCGATCGCGAACACCAC
>DATNQJ010000177.1:0-3126 GCA_036704085.1 Stenomitos sp. | reverse complement strand
TCAGGTCATGGAACGCCTGACGCACAATCGCATGCTGCGGACCTTCTTTTTCGACCTGCTCATGCAGACGCTGAAGTTCGGCGCTCATCTCGCGCACTTGCTCGCTGAGCCGCTCGATTTCGCGCTCTGCGACGAAGACGTGCCCGTATTCCGGCCATCTGGCCATCTTGGACAATTGGTCGAGCTTGGAATCCTCTCGCTCCGCGATCCTTTCCCGCTCGGTCTTCTCGTCGGGCGCTTCTGGAGGCGGAATGGCAGGCTCTCGGACTGCATCCAGGTCGAGGCGCTCTTGCGAGTCCCCGCTCATCCGGCCGCGGCCTTTTTTCGAGCAAGACCGCGGAAATGCTCCCGCATCAGCTCGACCGGAATGTCGGTTCGCTTGGGAATCTCGCCGCCGTACTTCGTATTGACCTGATCCCAGGGAGTACCCGGCTCGTGCGTCATGTTGGAAAGCTGAATACCCGTGTACTTCCCATAGACGTGCCAAACCCGGTCCAGCAGAGCACGGACGAGGTCGAGGTCTTGCAGGTTCGCCATGTCGATCTTCGGGACCACTTCTTCGATCGCGTGGGTTCGACCGAGAAATGATGTAGACGCAAGCCCTGTCTCTGCTGTAAGTTCCAGTCCTCACCCGAGGAACTGGAACCATGAACGCCACGATCATCGCTCGGACGCTAACCTCCTTCACCGTCCAGATTGAGGTCCCTTACAACGGCTCCATGCTCGACTTCGAGGAGACCCTCCAGCAACGGCTCAACGACGCCGGGGTCATCGCCACCGCCGAGGGGTTGAGGCAGTTCGACACCGATGGCTCCCCCATCACCGTCGGGACGACCAAGCTCACCAGCAAGGGACCGGTCGAGAAGGACTACCAGACCCCCTACGGCGTGGCGACTGTCGCCCGTCACGTCTACCAGAGTCCCCGGGGCGGTGCGACGTACTGCCCGCTCGACCGGGATGCCCGGATCGTCGTCAGTTCCACCCCCCGGTTCGCCAAGACGATCGCCCACAAGTACGCCGAGTTCAGCTCGCCCCGGGTCCAGGTGGACCTCCAGGAGAATCACGGTCGGGTCGTCTCCCGCTGCCTGATCCAGGATGTGGCCGATGCCGTGGCGGCGGCGGCCCTGGCCAAGGAGGAGGACTGGAGCTACACCCTGCCGAAGTTCGAGAAACCTCCCGCCACGGTGGCGGTGAGCCTGGATGGGACCTGCACGCTGATGTGCCAGGACGGCTGGCGGGAGGCCATGGTGGGCACGCTCGCCTTCTACGACGCCGAGGGCGAGCGGCAGCACACGGTCTACCTGGCGGCGACGCCGGAATACGGCAAGGCGAAGTTCCTGGGTCACCTGGAGGCGGAGATCGGTCGTGCCAAGGCGAAGTGCCCCAATGCCCATTACGTGGGGATCGCCGACGGGGCGGAGGGGAACTGGGAGTTCCTGGGTCGGCACACCGATGTGCAGGTGACCGACTTCTGGCATGCGGCGGAGTACCTGGGGAAGGCGGCGGTGGTCTTGTACCGGGGCCACCCCCGCACCAAGGAGGCGTGGCTGGAGGAGGCGTGTCATCGCCTGAAGCACGATCCCGGCGGGGCCGAGTGGGTGTTGAAGCGGTTGCGGACGCTGACCCGGGAGCGTCCCTGGGCCAGGGGCGACGAGGCCGTGCAGCGGGCGATCACCTACTTTGCGAACCAGTCGGGTGCGGGCCGGATGGACTACGCCAGCCGGGTGGCGGCGCACGAGCCGATCGGCAGCGGGGTGACGGAGGCGGCGTGCAAGGTGATCGTCAAGCAGCGGCTGTGCGGCTCGGGGATGAAGTGGACGGAAGAGGGTGCGGCGGTGGTGCTGAGCCTGCGGGCCTTGAGCTACACACCGGAGCGGTGGAGTCAATTCTGGTCGAAGGTGGATCGGTGGGGATTCCCAGTTGCTGACTGAGTGAAGATAGGATTAGCGATACATCAATCCTCGGTCGAACCCCAGAGGACGCAAACAGACTACCCCTGAAGTCGAGCCTTGTCGACCCTCCGAACCGCTCCCCATAATCGCGGTTCCGGCGCTTTTGAAGCTGGCTGAGTGGAGCCGGCTTCGCTGGGAACAGGTCCAACACCGAGGATCACCATGCGACACATCTTGTCCCGACCAGTCCCCCCCCGCCCACGCTGACGCCAGGTCCGCGGATGGCTCTGACGCAACTCTGGCAAGCCCTTCCCCAGTCCGATCGCGATCGGACGCTCCTGACGCTCAGCCGGGTGGTCGCCCAGCGGCTCCCAAGACCTCCCGTCGCCAAGGAGGTCGATCATGATCGCCCATGATGCGAACAGGCCGACAGCCCGGACACCCGCCGAGCCGCCGTCTTCAAAGGAGGCTACCTACCGGTCGGGCGTCCTGCGATCGTCGAAGATTACGGATCTTCACCTCGACCGAATCGCCATCGTTTACGTACGTCAATCCGACCCTCAGCAGGTGCTCAACCATCGCGAGTCGCGGGAGCGGCAGTATGCCCTCGCCGACCATGCGGTCGCCTTGGGGTGGCCCAGGGATCGCGTCATGATCGTCGATGACGATCAAGGGCGGAGCGGCAAGACGGCCGACCGGCGGGGCGGATTTCAACGCATCCTCGCCGAAGTTACCATGGAGCATGTCGGCTTGATCCTCGGGATCGAGATGAGCCGGATCGCCCGCAACAACAAGGATTGGCACAATCTTTTGGAGATGTGTGCCATCTTCGGGACGATCCTCGCGGACGAGGACGGCGTCTACGACACCCTGGACATCAACGACAGGTTGGTTCTCGGCCTGAAGTGACACATCTCATAACCCACAAGCTTTACTTCTTCCCGGCACTCCCGTCAGGATCCACCCGAAGGCCCGCTGCCGCGTCGGCAGCGAGTTCGCCACCTGGATCGATGTGTTCTGGCGGGAGGACGAGCCATGGGTCGTGCTGCAACTGCCTTCGGGACGACGGACCGCCGTCCCAGCATGCTGGACCGATCTGGACGGGCGATTCGCCCGGAGCGAGGATCGACCTCAGATATCCCCTGCGGGGCTCCGGGATCTGGCCCGGTTCTGTCACGGGCTGCGCAAGGGCCGCGGCAAACGCCGCCCCTCGAAGCGGCGCACGCAGGACGCG